>JALOKO010000123.1 GCA_025456495.1 Bryobacterales bacterium
GGCCACTCGGCGCCAGGCCACTCGGCGCCAGGCCACTCGGCGCCAGGTCGGCAAAGGGTACAATCGAATCCACTCCGGGACTCGGCCTGCGGAGTGGAAGGGGTGGTGCGGCTGATGTGGATGCGAGCGCTTCTCGTCTCGTTGATGGGTGTAAGCCTGGGGTACGCTACGGGCTACGGATACTACCAGACAGACTTCCCGCCAGAGGAGTTTCGGGCACGGCACGCAAAGATCTTTGACCGGATTGGTAACGATGCGATTGCCATTGTTGCCGGGGCGCCCGCGCCGCAAGGCTTCCAGATCTTTCGCCAGTCGAATGAGTTCTACTACCTGTGCGGGGTGGAGGCGCCGCACGCCTACATCCTGCTGAACGGACGCACGCGGCAAACTGCTCTCTATCTGCCGCATACTGACCCGGACCGGGAACGCAACGCAGGCAAGGTGCTGGCCGCGGAAGACGCTGAGAAGGTGCGGGAGCTCACCGGGGTGGATGCCGTCTACCCGGTGGAGGACTTGGCGCGGCACCTGGGCCGGATGCAGGTGAAGACCCCTGTCCCTGCCGTCTATACCCCCATGCTTCCTTGGGAGGGCGTGGAAAGCAGCCGCGACGAACTGATGCATCAGCAAGCGCTGATTGCATCTGACCCGTGGGATGGGCGGCCTTCGCGCGAGGCCTGGTTTGTGGAACGGCTGCGCCTGCGGTATCCGGCGCTGGTGGTTCGCGACCTTTCCCCGATTCTGGATGAGCTGCGGCTGATCAAGAGTGAGCGGGAGATCAGCCTGATCCGGCAGGCGTCCAGGATCGCGGCATGGGCGCTGATGGAAGCCATGAAGAGTACCAAGCCGGGGGTGATGGAGTATCAACTGGAGGCGGCGGCCCGCTATGTATTCCAGATCAACGGGGCAAAGCACGAGGCCTACCCGGCCATCGTCGGGGGAGGGGCAAATGCCTGGCTGGGTCACTATTACCGGAATGCCGATCCGCTGAAAGACCATGACATGGTGTTGATGGACTACGCACCCGACTATCGCTATTACACCAGCGATATCACCCGCTGGTGGCCAGTCAACGGCAAGTATAGTGAAGACCAGCGGGCCTTCCTGAGGTTTGTGCTGGGATACCGGAACGCCTTTCTTGCGCGCATCAAGCCGGGTGTCACCGCCAATGCCGTGCTTGAGGGTGCGCGCGTGGAGATGAAGGCGCTGCTGGAGACGCTTACCTTCAGCAAGAGTCACTACCGGGCGGCGGCCGAGAAGGCGTTGGACTTCGCCGGCCACCTGCAGCATCCGGTGGGAATGACGGTTCACGACGTGGGCGTGTATCGCAACAAGCCCTTCGTGGAGGGCCAAGTGTTTGCCGTAGACCCGATGATCTGGGTGCCGGAGGAAGAGATGTACATCCGCATGGAAGACGTGGTGGTGGTGACGGCCACGGGGGTGGAGAACTTCACCGATTTCCTGGTGGCCGAACCGGAGGAAATTGAACGGCTGATGGCGGAACCTGGCGTAGTACAGCAGTTCCCGGCGCGCCTGCCCTAGCGCAGCATGCTGCCGGCGCAATCCATGCCAGCAAGAATCGGCCCAGTGAAAATCGGCCCAGTGCAAATCGGCCCAGTGCAGAGAGAACCATGCGAATGAAGCAGCAGAGACACCGCAATCCATGCCGATGCTGGCCAGTATTGCTGGCGCTTTGCAGTGCTATGGCGCTGAGTGCGATGTCGGCATCGGCCCAACGGGTGGATATCGGTGCACGCCCCATCCAGCAGGAGCGGAGCCACGACTACGACGTGCAGCACTATCGGATTCACCTGGTGCTGGACGACCAGCGGCGAGCCTTTGAGGGCGATGCCACCATCCGATTGCGCGCGTTGCGCGACGGGTTTGACCGCATTTTGCTGGACGCGGAGACCTTCACCGTGGACCGTGTGGAGGATGCCAGTGGCGTCCCGCTGACATTCGAGCACAGCAAGGGAATCCTGCGGATTGTCTTGGCCGTGCCGCGGGCTTACGGCGATACGGTGGAGGTGCGCGTTCGCTATCACGCTGTGGCCGTACAGCCAGACCCGGAGAAATTCGGGATGAGCCGCGGCTATGACCTTGGCCTGGGATTCAAGGAGGCAACCCGCACCAATCCGGCCCTCATCAATACGCTCTCTTACCCGGAAGGCGCAAGGCACTGGTTCCCCTGCTACGACCATCCCAACGATAAGGCAACCAGTGAGGTGCTGGCCACCGTTCGGGAAGACTTCCAGGTGATTTCCAACGGGCGGTTGGTTGGGCTGACAGCGGATGGCGCGGCCCGGACGCGAACCTTCCATTGGAGCCAGGAACAACCCCACGCCACCTACCTCTTCGTGTTGGCCGCGGGTCCCTATGTCGATGTGCGCGATGCCAGTCCGGGCCTGCCGGTGAGTTACTGGGTGTATCCGGAAGCCCGGCCGCATGCCCAGCGCAGCTTTGGGAAGACACGCGAGATTCTCCGCTACTTTGAACAGGAGTTCGGCGTCCCTTTTCCGTGGGTGAAGTATCACCAGATTACCGTTCCAGGAATTGGAGGCGGTGCGGAGAGCACCAGCGCGACCGTGATTGGCGATGTCCAGATCCACGACCAGCGGGCGGAGCAGGACTTTCCCTCGCACTGGCTGGTGGCGCATGAGGCGGCGCACCAATGGTGGGGCGACCTGGTGACGATGCGCGACTGGAGCCACGCCTGGCTGCATGAAGGCTTTGCCACCTACTACGAAAATGCCTACCTTGCTTCGAGTGATGGCGAGGACGAAGCAGCCCTGGATTGGCTGCTGAAGCGGGATGCGTACTTGACCGAAATCCGCACCCGTTACCAGCGGCCCATCGTCTCTGGGCGCTGGGAAACACCGGACCAGAACTTCGATCGGCACAGTTATCAGAAGGCCGCACTCGTGATTCGCCTGCTGCGCTCAGTGATGGGGGATGCGGAGTACCGTCGCGCCATCCAACACTTCCTGCGGAAGCATGCGCTGCAGTCAGTGGACACCCATGACCTGCTGGTGGCGATTCGCGAATCCACTGGCCAGGTGCTGGACTGGTTCTTTGAGGAGTGGATCCATAAGCCTGGACACCCCGTGCTGGTGGTGGAGGCGCGCTGGCTGGAGACGGACAAGGCGGTGGAGATCCGCCTGCGGCAGACGCAGGAAGGGGGACGCCAACCGGCAGTGTTTCCGATGCCCGTTGGATTCGGCATCACCACGGCGAAGGGCAAACGCACGCATCGCGTGTGGATGAGGCAGCGGGAGCAGACCTTCCGGTTCCCGGCGGACGGCAAGCCACTGTTGATCCGGTTTGACGAAGGGAACCACCTTCTGTGCGAGTTTGAGTTTGCCAAAGCGTCGGCTGAGTTGCTGCACCAGTTGCAGGAGGATGACGTGACGGGCCGGATGTGGGCCGCGCGTCAACTGGCGCGGCATCGCCAGCATCCTGGCGTGCTGCGGTCCCTCCAGCAAAGCGCCCGCAACGATGCCTTCTGGGGGGTGCGGCGCGAAGCCCTACGCGCCACCGGGGATTTCCCGGATGAGGGACTGACGGCATTCTGGAAGGAATGCGCGGATGACCAGAAGTCTGCGGTGCGGGTGGCGGCGATCCAACTGCTGGCCTCGCGACGGGACCCATCGCTACGGGACTGGTTCCTACAGCGGTTTCGGGAAGACGACAGCTACCTGGCGCAGGCGGAAGCAGTGCGGGCGCTTGGTCAATGCGGCTCTCAAGAGGACCTGCCTTTCCTGCGCGCGGCGGCAGTTGAGCCGTCTCCGCGTGACGTCATCCGCAAGGCGGCCCGTGAGGCAATCAGCCAGCTTTCCGCGAAGTAGCGGCGCCGGGTTGTGCCGCCGCAACCGGGGATAGCCACATGGGCCTCGCCTGGCAACCCCGAATTGCTGCCACTCAAAAAAATCTTGTGGCAATTGCCAACGATTTCTGGTACACTCACGGAGTCGATTGTAGCTTCCAACAGCATCCGATTTGTGTGAGTACCTACCTCTGGGTTTCGTTCCTCGACTTGGTCTGTTCTTTGGTTCCTACGCGACACAATCTAACTTTGCAGGAGCATTGCCATGACCAAGCTATTTGTTGGCAATCTGAGTTTCCGTACCACACAAGAAGAACTGCATGAAGCGTTTGCGCCGTTCGGCACTGTGGAGAGCGTCAGCATCATCAACGACCGGGACACCGGTCAGCCCCGTGGGTTCGCCTTCGTCGAAATGGCGAACGCCTCCGAGGCCGAACAAGCCATTGCGGCGCTTAACGGCGCTGAGCTGGGTGGCCGCGCGATCAATGTGAATGAAGCCCGTCCCCGTCCTGATGGCGGCGGTCGCGGCGGCTTCGGTGGAAACCGTGGCGGCAGCGGCGGTGGCGGTGGTCGCGGTGGAAGCCGTGGCGGCAGCGGTGGCGGCGGTGGCCGCGGTGGAAGCCGCTGGTAAGAATTCCTCTCGGAGTGGGTTTGCGGGGGTTAGGCCTTACGGCTTAGCTCCCGCATTTTCTTTTTGTGGCCAGGCTCCCGGCCCTACCCGTGGCCCAGGCGGCAGGCCCACGGGCAAACCAAACCATGTACCGTTGGAGGCCCAGGGCAATCGTTGGAGACCCAGGGCTGGCGCTCTTCATGAGGAGAGGGGCGATGCGCCTTTCCTTTGCCTTCGCCGAGGGCCGTTGCACGCCGCCGTCACTTGGAACAAAGGACGACACCAAGAAGGGACGACGTGAGGTAGGGGGCTCTCATTCGGATTGTGAGGACCGTGACGCTGATTGCGTCTCGAACCCGTTAGCCCCTCACTTCGCCTTCATACACCGCCCGGAAGCGCTTTTGGATATCGTCCCGAACGCGACGGAATACGGCCATGATCTCGTCATCCGTTCCGGTCGCTTTGGCCGGATCAGGGAAACCGATGTGCATCCGCTTGCCAACCTTGCCGGAAAAGCGCGGACAGGTTGCGTCGGCGTCGTCGCAGACCGTGAATACAAAGTCGAAGCTCTGCGAAACGAACTGATCCACCTTCTTGGGCGTACCGCCACCGATGTCGATTCCCAGTTCCTTCATGGCGCGAATGGCATATGGGTTCACCCGGGGGCTGGGCTGCGTGCCCGCCGAGTAGACCTCAAGAGTGCCGTCCCAGTGCCGGAAAAAGCCCTCGGTCATCTGGCTGCGCGCGGAGTTCCCCGTACACAGGATTAGCAGGCGCTTGCCGGTCTTCTTCCGCCCCGTTGCGGTCTGTCCATTTGCCAAGTCACGAATGACCAGTGGAGCAGCGAACAGCGCAAGGGTCGCTCTGCGTGGAATTCCCGCCATGATGCATCGCCTCCGTTTCGGATTTCACTGGGGCCTGGATGGAACCTTGACCCATCCATCCGTGCCCGCAGGCTAGCACGTCCGGCCGATTACGATGCGCCCTGGATGCCGTGCTTTTTCATTCTGTAACGAAGCGTGTCGCGGCTGATGGACAACAGCTGAGCAGCACGGGACTGGTTGCCGTTTGCCCGCAGCAACGCTTGCCGTAGAAGCGCCACCTCCTGCGCAGCCAGGGACAGGGAGTCGCCGTCAGGCAAGGGAGTGGAGGGCCCTGCGCCCGGCAAAGGACCCGCCACGCCACGGGCCAAGAACATTGACTTGCTGGCATCCCGCGCCACGATGGCGGATGGCAGGCTGGTGGGCGCAATGCGGAGACCCTCCTCCAGAATCATTGCCCGCTCGATTGCGTTCCGCAGTTCCCGTACATTCCCCGGCCATGGGTATTGGGTGAGGAGTTCGGCGGTGGCTGCGCTTACCCCTTCAATCTCGCGGTTGAACTTGCGGTTGTAGTGGTGGATGAAAAACAACGTCAGGGGAACAATATCTTCCCGCCTCTCCCGCAACGGCGGAATGGTGATCTGGATGACGTTCAGGCGAAAGTAGAGGTCCTGCCGGAAGGCGCCTTCGGCAACCGCCTCGCGCAGATTCTTGTTCGTCGCGGCGATGAGGCGAACGTTCACTCGAATGTCCTTGGTTCCGCCAAGGCGGCGGAAGTGTTGGTCCTCCAAGACGCGGAGGAGCTTGGCCTGCACCATCAGGGGAACTTCCCCGATTTCATCGAGAAACAGCGTGCCATGATCCGCTAATTCAAAGAGTCCGCGCTTTTGCTGCCGGGCATCGGTGAAGGCGCCTTTCTCGTATCCGAAAAGCTCGCTCTCAATGAGCGTTTCGGGCAGCGCGGCGCAATTGATGGCGATGAAGGGATCGGCGTGTCGGGGGCTCATGCCGTGGAGCGTGGTGGCAATCAGGTCTTTACCGACGCCGTTCTCGCCCTCCAGAAGAATGGTGGTTGCTTCGCTGGCGGCCACCCTGCGCACGAAGCGCATCAACTCATGCATGGCGGGCGACTCAGCGATGATCTCGGCACCTCGTGCAGGATGCTGGGCCGGAAGCTCGTGGAGCGTGGCGGCGACGGCAATCCAATCGCCCCTGTCGGTCACAATCGGATGGCTGCGCACCAGCACCGCCTTGTCCTGACCCCGCTGCATGCGCAGACGAACCGTACACAGGGGAACTTGCGCCAAATCCCCCAAACTCTCCAGCGCAACGTCGCCTGGCTCGTACTCCGTGCAACGCAGTGCCTGCCGACAGGCCTTTCCCAGGATGTCCTGCGCTGGTGACCCCAGCAGACGTTCCGCCGCCCGGTTTACCCCGCGAATCACCCGGTCGCGGTCATAGAGCACCAGCGCATCGCCCAGTTGCTCGAAGACCGCCTCGAGCATACCGTTTTCCCGCCAGGCTGCATCCAGTTTCGTCATCGGAGCGCATGAACCTCTCGATCTCGCCACAGCCAACGAATCCCCATGCGGCTACTCTACAGGAACTGGATTCGGATGGATACCCCAAAGCGGGTGAAATCCCCCAATTTCCCCCAAGGTGGGGCAGTTCACCCAACGCGCGCCCGGAATTTCCTGTCCAAACCGTACCAATCCGTCACGCAAACCCTTGAATTCTCAATCGTCACGGGGATCAATAGCAGGTTTTCAGATATGGAATTCTGATTGCACTGAATACAGCGGAGCCAAGCGCCGTCGGGTGTACCGCCGCGGACGGTGCTGGAGTGATTCAGATGACCACGGTGCAGATCATCATGGCGGACAGCCGGTACGCTTCCGAACTGGGGCGCTTGCTACTCCGTGATGGTCAGCACCGGGTCCTGCACCTGGATGCGCTGGACGAAGCAGAGTCTGGCGTCGTTGTGATGGATTCCCATCACTTTCAGGATCTGTCGCTGCCACCCTGCCACCCGGACCAGGTGGTTTTGGTGGCTGACCATCAAGAGGCGCTGCTCACCAAGGCGTGGGAAGCCGGACTACGGTCTGTCGTCTATGCCGACGAGCCAATTCAAACCACACTGCTGGCGGTGATTGCCGCCGAGCTTCGGTTGTTGAAATCGGTGGGGCTTCCCTGGGCGCCCCCCGCGCCGGCCTAGTCCCTCGTCTGGACCGAGCCGGTAGATTGCCAAGGGAAGGCCCCACCTGGGGCGCTGCCGCCCATGTGCTTGCGGCAGAAACTCTTGCCACAGATAGGAACCGACAGACAGGAACGAGGAGGGAAAGATAATGCCAGCAAACGTGATGCCGCTTGCGATTTCCTGGGCCGTGCTTACGCTGATTGTAATTGCGTTGGCGATTTACAAGAAGCGGTTGGACGGACACATTGATGAACACATCCACGTCAGCGCCTCAGAAGAGGGCGTGATTCAGGAGACGGTTGCCGAAACCCACCGCAGTGAAGTCGTGGAGAAATGGGGAAAGGCCCTGACGGTGGTCGTATTCCTTTATGGCCTGGTGATTGTGGGCATGCTCGCCTATCACCAGTGGGTGCTGAGCTCCACCGTTGGATTCAAGTAGGCGGATGCGATCAAGCCGCCCCAGGTGGGGTGAGGCCGGTGCGGTGACGTAGGCCGCTGAAACTCCGGCGCGTGAAGAGCAGGATGAAGCAGGAACGGGCGCGGCATAGGCTTGGCGCCCGTTTCGTGTGTCAGCGTGTTGGTGGGTATCGGCCTCGGGTGATGTTGCCGTGGATTCTCAGCAGTTCCCCCTACGGAATCCCGCATCGATTTTCCAGAAATTGGAATTTCGCTTGACCTCCGGTAAATTCATTCAGTAAATTCAAATGGTCTGCTTGGCAGACTGGTCCGGAGTGGACGTGTGACGCCGCTTCGGTTTTCCTTGTGCGAGTGCGTGCGGATGCAGCCACCTCCAACCCAAGCCTCAACGCGCCCTCATCGTTGTCCGCCCCTCCGTCCGCTGCTGGCGTCGATCTCAGCCTGTTGGATCGCAATGCTCGTCTTCCCGGTTGCCCAGGCGGCAGGGAGCGCATCCAATGACGAGTGGCTGCGCCTGGCGGACTATGCGCCCCCAGCCGTGCAGGCGTTGCTTTCGACGGGTCCATCGGCCTACAGCCAGCCGCTTCCTGTTCCCCGGCTAGACCGTGCAGAAGCTTTGGAAGCCGCCATGGCCTACCTGCGCAAGGGTAGGCAGTACGTTGAGGAAGCCCGGTTCGCACAAGGACGCACGGAATTGAATCGTGCGCTGAATATCAAGCAGACCCATGCTCCGAAGCCGACGACTTTCCAGCGGCGTTGTCCCTGTCAGAAGTTCATAAATCAGAACGCCCAGGGAATAGATGTCGCTTCGCGTGTCGGCATCAACTGCTGAAGTCTCCGCCTGCTCAGGACTCATGTACTCCAGGGTTCCGATCATCTGGCGAAAGTCCGTGAACAG
>JALOKO010000124.1 GCA_025456495.1 Bryobacterales bacterium
GAGGACTGGGTGCTGCGCGATTTCACGGTGCGCATCCAACCCGGAGAGATGGTGGCCATCGTCGGACACACAGGCGCCGGAAAGACCACGCTCATCAGCCTGCTTCTGCGCTTCTACGACGTGCAGCGCGGCGCCATTCGCATCGGCGGCATCGACATCCGCCAACTGGATCCCCGCGACCTCCGGCGGCATTTTGGCGTCGTGCTGCAGGACCCCTACCTGTTCACCGGCACCCTGGGCGGCAACATCCGCCTCGGCAGCGCGTGGATCCAGGATCACGACATGGTCAGCGCGGCCGAGCAAGTCAATCTGTTGGAGTACATTGAAGGGCTGCCCGAAGGCTTCGCCCAACCCGTGAAAGAGCGGGGCGAAGGTCTATCCACCGGCCAGAAACAACTGGTGAGTTTTGCCCGGGCGCTGGCGCATAGTCCGCGCTTCCTGATTCTGGACGAGGCCACCTCCAGCGTCGATAGTGAGACGGAACAGAAGGTGCGAGACGCCCTGAACCGGATGGTGCAGGGGCGCACTTCCATCATCATCGCGCATCGGCTTTCCACCATCCACAAAGCGGACCGCATCCTGGTGATGCACCGCGGCGAGCTGCGCGAACAGGGTCCGCACCGCGAGTTATTGGCCCTGAAGGGCATCTATCACCGGCTGTATGAGCTCCAATACCGGGAACAGGAGCGGGCGGATGGCAGCGCGCCAACGCTGGGGCCGACGCGCTCCTGATCAGGGCGACTGCGGACGGCAACCCTTCGCTTAGCGGCCTTCACTCGACGGGGGCACAATGCCCTTCATCCGCATATAGGTCACCAGGTTGCCGTAGTGTTCGTAGATGTGGACGCTATTGAAGTTCAGCACGCCCAGCCGGGCACGCTCCCCACGCATGAAGGTCACCGGGGCTGCGGCGTTGGCATCCGTGGTGGCTTTGTAGGCGGCATCGCAATACGCGAAGGCCTCCTTCAGCGCAGCAACAATCTGGGTCTTGGACTTCATGTTCTTTTCCACGCCCGGCCCTTGCTTGCCATCGGCATTGACGGGTCCACAGAAGAAATACTGTGCGTCGGCGACATGCGCCACCATTTCGCCAAAGCTCCGCACGGTGTCCACGGGCTTGAAGCTGTACAGATCTTCAGGGACCTTCTCGGCAGCTTTCAGGAAGTTCCCGCTGGAGAGCAGAAACAGCCCATACGTGCTGCCAGGCAGTGTCTTCTGGTCCGGCGCCTGCGCAAAGGCAAGGCCGCACAACAGCATCATCGCAATAAACATTCGCATGTGAAATCTCCTTGTTGGAACACTGCCCATCTTACCGATTCCCGGCGGACGAGACACGATCCGCCACGATGCGATTTCCCCTTCCGCAACAGGGAAGACCAGCGGCGACGGAGCCGAAGAACTGGAACAGCAGGTATACGATCCAGTTGCTCCATCAACCGGCGCCTACCACCAACCGCGTACGGCTTCCTTTCGTCCCGCGATGACGATCTTGGTTCTGAGCCTGGCTTCAAGCGGCGATTTGCAATTAAGACGTATCGCGTTCCTGGCAGGCTTTTCTACTTCCACAACGATCTGGACCCTGCCAGTCGAGTGCCCACGCACGATGGCCATCCACGCGCACTAGGAAAGGAAAAAGCGGTCCAGCATAGTTCCCAACAACTGGTGTGCGATGGCGAGTCCCTCGTCGCTACGCTGGAAGCTCTCGCCATTCGTGGGAAGTCCGCAAGTTTGCAACTCGATGTGGCTCTCTGCGCTGAGTGCGCGGATGCTGTCCGGCGTTGCCTCAGGATGACATTGAAGCGCCAGCACCTGCTTTTCCCACACAAACGCCTGGTTCTCACACAACGAGGATCTTAAGATGTGAGTGGCTTTGGCGGGCAATGCGAACGTTTCGCCGTGCCAGTGGAACACCGTGACCTTGTCCCCGGCGTCCATGGGCAACAAGGGATGTGCGCACACCGCTTCCACCGGATACCACCCAATCTCCTTACCACACGGGTTCGGGGTCACCTCCGCACCCAAAGCGCGCGCCAGCAATTGTGCTCCAAGACAGATCCCCAACGCTTTCTTGCCACTCGCGATGGTGTCGCGCAGGAACGCGATCTCGGTCTTCATCCACGGCAGGCGTGCATCGTCATTTGCGCTCATAGGACCACCCAGCAGCACCAGCGCGTCAAAACCGGATGGCGTACGTGGGATGGAGAACCACTCCGAAGCAAGTTGCACGCGAAGCATGATTCCGCGTGCCTCGCACCACCCGGCAATCGCCGCGGGGCCTTCAAAGGAGACGTGTTGAATGCACAGTAACGTCATGAGCCGCTTCCTGAAGTCGGGTTGACTTGCTCAGTGTAGCATGTCAATATGTAGGAGTCCTACATAACATGAAACCGTCAAGCGAACACCCATCGGCGAACTACCAGCTACTTGCGGGCCTGGCGCGCATCGCCACGGTGCTGAAGCACGAAACGCAGGCGACTGCGGGACCGGAAGGGCTATCGCCAACGCAGGCGCAAATCCTTACGTATCTGGTAGCGCGCTCTGGCGAACGCAAGCGTGTGGGGGACACCGCGATGGAACTGGCCATTACATCCGCAACGGCAAGCGACGCAGTGCGCGTACTGGAGGAAAAGGGGTTGCTGCGCAAGGAAAGTGATCCGCTTGACCGCCGGGCGATGACATTGAATCTCACCGCGAAGGGGAAGCGTTTGGCGCTGCGCCTGTCCCAGTGGCCTGATTTTCTGCTAGCGGCGGTGGACGCGCTCAGCCAAACCGAACAGGCGGTGTTTCGTGTGGCGCTCATCAAAATGGTGCGGGAACTGCAGCAGGAGGGGCGAATCCCCACTGCGCGCATGTGCAGCCATTGCCTCTATTTCCGCCCGCATGTGTACGCCGAGAGCCAGCAACCGCATCACTGCGATTTTGTCGACGCGCCGTTCGGTAACGCCGAATTGCGGCTGGATTGCAGCGACTTTGAGGCTGCGGACACCCACCGTCAGCACGCCGTATGGCAAGAGTTTCTGCGTTTCGGCTCAGTGCCGCAAACAACCATGTCCCAGACACCCATGGCCGATTCACAGTTTGTCCAGATACAGCAAAAGGAGAAAAAACCATGACGAATGCGACCTTCTATCACGCCGGCTGCCCGGTTTGCGTGGCAGCAGAACAGCAATTGGCGCAGGCCCTGGACACTTCCCGCTATCAGTTGGAAGTGGTACACCTGGGCCAGGAGAAACAACGCATCAGCGAGGCGGAAACGGCGGGAGTGAGCTCCGTTCCCGCGCTGGTGCTCAACGGTCAGCCGTTTCACATTAACTTCGGCGCAAGCATCGCCGACCTGAAGAGCTAACGAACAAAGGGGCGAGGCCGCAACCGCGGGCGGCCTCGCGCTTCTTCAGGCAAACGTGAAGGTTGATGCGGCGGAGTCGTTCAAGCAAACGGCTGGCATCACCCCGGGCGACCAAAAAGAGAGCGAACCTGTCCGTCAGGGCAGGCGCGTTGGCGAACGCAACGGGCCGCCTCAAGCAATCAGGCGCCAAGGCAAGGCGGCGGACTGCTGAAGGAATCGGTCCTGCAATCGATATGCCCACTGGAACCGCGCCCTGGGCCGGTGAACGGCGGTGTTGTCTCCGTGTGAACTCGGTTACCGACAGATCTCCTGTCGTGCAGCTAGGGCCGCTCGCCCGTCGCCAGCCGCTCCTCGATATCATCCAACACAGATTCCAGGTGCTCCAACGTCTCCAGGACATAGTGCGCACCGGCGGCCTTGAACTTACGGTCAGCTCGCAGTAAAGCCAGGTCTAGCTGGTCCTCATCCATCGTGTCTACTTCTTCCTCGGTCAAGCCGAGTTCGTTGCCCGTGAGAGAAACGCCCACGGTCCACATACCCGCGTTCAGGCCTTCTTCAATGTCGGCGACCGTATCGCCAATCTTCACGCAGCTCTCCAGCGGATAGGCGTTCATGTGCATGGCGGAGGTGATGGCCATCCAAGGGGCGGGTCGGCCTTCGGGCACTTCATCCGCGCAGACTACGCTTTCCGGATGATAGCCCTGGTCCGCCGCAAGTTGAATGAGGCCCTCCATGATGCGGCGCGAGTAGCCGGTGGTGCTGCCCACAAGGATGTCGCGTTCGGCCAGCATTTCCATGGTGGGCAATACGAATGGCGTCAGCTTGGCGTACTCCAGAACGATGTCCGCCTGCATGGGAATGGACTTCTGGTAGAGGCGTTCAATGTCCTCGTGGGTTGCGTTGGCTCCATGGATCTCGCGCCATTGCGCGGCGATGCTCTCCATAGCCAGCATCATGGCAATGTGATCGCGCTTGTGCGCGCCCATCGGACGACGCGCTTCGTCAACGCTGACGCGGATGCTCTCCTCCTCGAACAAACGCTGGAAGGCAGCCACAGGAGCCCGGCAACCGTAATCCAACGTGGTGCCTGCCCAATCAAAAATCACTGCCTGGACGGGGCCGGTGTACTTGCGCTGAAACCGGAAGCTCATGGTTTACTCCTTTGGCGACGGGGGGCAAAGGCGCCCCACCCCTTCGAGTGGTATCACATTTGCCGCGGTGGGGGAATCCCGTGATATGGGCGAAGTGTGCTAAGGCGCCAAAGCCTCGCGCACGGGGTGGCAGATCCAGGTCTCGGGCGGGGCGACGCCCAATAGCATCAGGGCCGTGCAGGCGGTATCGTAGGTGTTCACCGGGCGCTGCAGTTGGCGCCCGCGGGCGATCCCCGGCCCAGAGACGAGCCACGGAATCAGCAATTCGTCCATCGTCTCTCCGCCATGGGAAGTACCAATGCCACCATGGTCAGAGGTCAGCAGGAACGCCGTTTGTGGCAACACCCCCGCCTCGTCCACGGCCTTCAGCAGGTCCGCGGTCAATTGGTCAGCCAATTCGACGGCTTCGCGATAGACGGGGGTATGCCAGCCCGCGCGGTGCCCGGCGGCATCCACGTGATCCAGGTGCACAAACAACAGATGCGGGCGATGTTGGCGGAAGTATTCCGCGGCCTTGCGCATCGTATTGCGCGGACCCAATTCATGCGAGATGTGGTTGGGGACTCCCGGCTCCACCAGCCTTCCGAAGTCTTTCCAGTCATGAAAGACGGCGATGTGGGCGGTAGGGCGGGCGCGACGCAGGACGCTGAACATCGTCTCACTGAAGCCAGCAGGTCCCGGAGTCACCGGGGCGATCGTGAACTTGTCCGGCTGCCAGTCATTGGAGGTGATGCCATGCTGCTCCGGCCCCACACCCATGATCATCGATCCCCAATTGGAACTGCTGGAGGTGGGCATGACGGCACGCGCAGTCATGGTGGAGGCGCCAGTCTGAAGCAAGCCATCAAAGGTAGGCGTGGAGCCTTCGCGCATGCCCCGCGGACTAAGCCCGTCGTAGCCAATCACCACCACATGCGTGGCTCGGGCCAGCGGGGTCTCCTGACCGGAAAGGCAGACTGCCCAAAGCAGCAACAGGCCGCAGGTCTGCAACAAAGGCCTGCCTCGCCAGACCGTACTTCGCCACGTCGCCCATAACCAACCTGCCCGCCCCTGACGCATCTTCGTGGCCCCGCCTTCCTGCATGGAAAACCGCAAGTATACTCAATCGCGGCGCGCGGAACCGCTGATGTCGACAGCGGATGACTACGCGCGCAATCTTCCCCACGGATTTCGCGGGACAACCAGCGCAGCAGAAATGCCAAACTCGGGCAGCCGACACGCCACTACGCCAAGCACGCCACAATCCCACACCTGCCACAATCCCAAACGAACCACGGCACAAAACAATCCCTGCCGACTACTTCGTGCGACCCATCGCGGGGTCAGCCCCCAGCATGCCATTCAGCGATTGCAGGTAGGCTTCGCTGCTAACCTGGGCCAACACCTGACGCGCGTACGCCAGGCGCTGCTCCAAGGCAAAGCCGGGCGGGACGCTATGCTTGGCGCCATTGGTTTGGAAGGCCTCCAGGTCCCGCACATGGCGCTGCCACAGCGCAATGTCTCGCTGCTGCTTGGCCTGCAGCCGTTGCTGATACCAGTCACTTGCCAGCAGGGACTCGCGGGTAAACATGGCGCGGATTGTCGGATTGTCCGCGCTCATCCCCTGGTAATGCCCGTGGGCCATGATGTGCAACAGGGCCTTCACTGGCGGACACGCGGCCTCGACGCTGCCGTCCTCAAAATACTGGAGCGCCACGCGCGCCTGCGTTTCCGCGATGGCGTCGATGCCGGTGACGTAGGTTTCCAGGTCCTGGAGTTCCGGCTGCAGGATTTCCTGGGTGAGCACGGCATTCGGCGTTTCGAAGATCCGCCCCAGGAATCGATCCGCGAAGAGATTGGTGATGCGATAACCCAGGCGGCTCCCCAGCACCGTACGGCCTTCATACTGGAAGTCGTTGACGGGCTGAAGGTATCCGTTCGCGATCAGGAAGGCCGGGTCGCGTTCTTCCTGGGACATGCGGCACCACAGTTCCGGCACCAGCATACTGATGTCGTGGTCACAGCGATACTTGGGACCCATATAGCCCGCGGCCGTGGTAAACCCGGCGTGTTCATTCAGAATACAGGCCACCAGGGCATTGTTCACATCAATCACCGGCGGAAGCGCATTGAAGGGACCCTTGGTAAGAGCGCCCTCGCTACCGAAGCCAGTGGTGGACGGGCTCTTGCCGGTCAAGCTGGCGATGAAGTCCATGAACAGTTCCGGCAGGTCCTGGTAATGGATGGGGCCATACACGGCCAAGGGCGGGATGCCCTGTTTGCGGTCCGGCGGATTCCCGCGGCGTCCAGCCAGCACAGCATTCACAGGCGAGAAGAGCGGGCTGCCGGCGGGCGCTCCCCGATACAGCCGCATGGCGACTTCCGCCACATAGGTATCGCGGGCGTTCACCAGGTCAGGCCGCTTCTGCAGGTACCGCGGATTCTTCGTCGGCACGCCATCCACCAGGCGCGGATGGGCCGAGGACACCAGCCACTCGGTGCAGGGTGCGTCCACGAAGTTCAGGATCAACTGCCGCATGGGGTCGCTGAAGCTGTCGAAATCCAGGACGCGATTGACGATGGCACGGGCCTGTTGGCCGGTCAGTGGCTCGAAGTTGGAAAGGAAAGTTCCCGGTGAGGCGACGTCAGCCTCGGCCTGTTCGTCAATGCCACGGTGGATGGCGTCGTCCGGCCGTTGAAACAGCATGGCCTCGCAGTTCTGCAGCAGCTTCACGCTGCCCGCCCGAATACGATCATCCAAGTAGGGCACCGTTTGGCGGGGGACAGTGACTGAGACGGTGATGTCATCCTCCAACTGGACCTTGGCGGCTGCGTTGAAGTCCGGTCGCAGCTTGTACACGCGCCAACTCCCGTCTGGCTCAAAGCCAATACGCAGGTAATTCCCCAGTACCTTCAGATTTTCATACTTCAACTCGTGACCTAAATATCCGTTCACTTGGTCAACAGTGAAATGCTCGCGCCAATTATCTCCCCATTCCGGCCGATAATACCGCTTGACCAGACAAACATATTGCCGGATCGTTTGGGGCAGTTCTTTCAGCCACTGGTTATATTCGTCCTTATAGTCTGGAGACGGTGTCAATAACTTAATCACCGATCCAAGACTGCGCTCCGGACTCAAAATTGGACGATGTTTGCGGTCACCCGGGGGAGGAGTTTGCTTGAACACCGATCCCGTATCCATCTTTAGGATTTTCGCCACCCGTTCACTATCAGCGTGGTATTCCTTGACGAAGATAGGGCCCTTCACAATCGCGCCCAGGATCGATTTGGAAATCTCGCTCTTGCCGCCACCGGAAACCGTGCAGGGCTTGTGGCAAAACACACCTTCGGCGCGGATGCCAATCAGGCGCCAACGGTTTCCACCCGTTTGTTTTTCCAGCTTCACGCGATAACCGGCTGGCAGCAGGTACTCACTGCCGGGACGCAAGGGAAGGCTGAAGGCGCTCCCATCCTTCAACTGCCAGGTGACGTTGCCCTCGCGGACGCTAAAGGCGGCGCCGTAGGGAATGTAGTAAACATCGGGATAACTGCGGTCAACCGCGTAACCTTGCGGCATGCGCTCAGCACGGTCACCCAGAAGCGTCATCGCGCTATCGAAATCCGCCTGCTTCAACAGTACGGTACTGTTTTCGTTGCTGCCCGCCAGAAACTCGTAGCCCAACACATAGGACGGGAAGGCCAAGGCACCGCCAGCGTGTTCCTCCTCGCAATTTCCAAAGAGGTTTGAGGCATAGCTGATCTGCGTCTTTACCTCTTTCTTGCAATAGCCAAAGTAATTGTCCGCGATGACGGTAACCATCACCCTACGGGCCCATCGGCGACGGATGGGGCGAATTCGGCGTGGTTCGTGCATTTCCTCGTTTTGGCAGCGCGCCCGCCTGTCAGCGCCACATCATCCCGCCGGTGCCCCACACGCCGTCCTCAAGCGAGCGGTCGGCTGGCAGCCCCATGTCTCGGCTCAGATGGGTTCCGAGGCCGGCCGGCAGGGCGGTGTCCGTCTTCTGCCGGCGTGCCGGAACCAGCCGCGCCAGCCAGGGCGCGAACCGCCCACGCCAGAGGCCGCGCACCGGCGCCGCCGGGGCCAGGACGGGGGAGAAGTTCGTCGCGCTCATGATGGTCTCCGTTGTCCGCGACCCGGCAGCGCGCCGGGCGTGGCCGGACCTTCGCCCACGCCACCGCCGCGCGTCCTGACCGGCGCCTGACCTTCCGCCGATGCCCTGTGTATGATCCCCTGAA
>JALOKO010000125.1 GCA_025456495.1 Bryobacterales bacterium
GTTTGGCGCCGCGAACGCCAATGTGAAGGTCTTCCGCAATGTGCGACCCGGTGAGGATGGGCGTCTTCACATTGATTTCCGTCCGGGGATGCACGAGTCCCCCGTGGTTTCCGGCATTGAACTGCTGCCCATGCCGCCGGGCGCCACCCAGCCGGTGCGCATCGTAGCTAGTGAGCGGGGCTTTACAGACCAGCATGGTAACTACTGGAGTGCCGACCACTATGTCAGTGGCGGCCGATTCGTGCGTCGAGGTCCCATCTCACACCCGGACTTCGACGGCATGCTTTTCCAGGGTGAGCGCTACGGCAATTTCACCTACATGGTTCCCGTGGCGAAGGACGGCAAATATCGGGTGCGTTTGTATTTCTGTGAGCGATGGTGGGGACCCAATACCCATGCTGGCGGTGGCGTTGGCAGCCGTCGCTTTGATGTGTTTGTCAATGGCCGCGCGCTGCTGGTGGACTTTGATTTGTTTCAACAGGCTGGCGGAACCGACCAGCCGATTTTGCGGGAGTTCAGCGGCGTCACCCCCAACGCCCAGGGGAAGTTGATTCTGCAGTTTGTACCGCGCCAGAACTATGCGATGTTGAATGCGCTTGAGATCTGGGACGAGGCTTCCCGCAACCCTTAGGTTCCGCTGGATTGCCTACTGCGAACGGGGCCGTCGCCGTCGCATTGCGCTTGCACGCCCTTTCACGATAGACTTCCCGCTTCGGACCTTTCGGTCTTTCACTGTACTTTCCGGAGCACACGCTTGAAGCTCACAGCGGTAGACTACCTCATCCTGATCCTATATTTCGCTTTCACCATGGGCATCGGCTGGCTGGTGAAGAAGACCGTATCCAGCTCAAAGGACTTCCTTACCTCTGATCGCTCGGTGCCGGTTTGGATTACCTCTCTAGCCTTCATCGCCACCAACCTTGGCGCGCAGGAAGTGATTGGCATGTGCGCCTCCGGGGCAAAGTACGGCATCATGACCTCGCACTTCTACTGGATTGGCGCGATCCCGGCCATGGTGTTCGTTGGCATCTTCATGATGCCCTTCTATTGGAGCAGCAAGGCCCGCAGCGTGCCCGAGTACCTGAAGCTGCGCTTTGACGAAAAGACCCGCGGCCTGAACGCGATCACCTTCGCGATGATGACCCTGTTCTCTTCCGGCATCTCCATGTACGCCTTGGGGTTGCTGTTCCAGTTGGTGCTGGGATGGAGCTTTGAGCAGTCCGTGCTGCTTTCGGCCGCCATCGTGCTGGTGTACACCTACCTGGGCGGACTCACCAGCGCCATCTACAACGAGGTGTTGCAGTTCTTCCTGATTGTGGTGGGCTTCGCTCCCCTGGCAATTCTGGCTGTCAACAAGGCGGGCGGTTGGGAAGGCATGAAGGCGAACCTTGACCCGGCAATGGTGCACTCCTGGAAGTACATGGGTAGCGCCTCTCAAAACCCGATGGGGCTGGAGATTCTGGGGTTGTCGATGGGTCTGGCTTTCGTCATGAGCTTTGGCTACTGGTGTACCAACTTTCTGGTGGTACAGCGGGCGATGGCCGCCAATTCGTATGAAGCCGCGCGGAATACGCCACTGATTGCCGCATTCCCCAAGATGGCAATGCCCTTCATTGTGATTGTGCCCGGCATGGCCGCCGTGGCCCTGGCTTCGATGACCTCTGGCTACCAGATGCCGGTGGGTGAGGATGGCGCCACCAACTATGACTTGGTGCTCACCACCATGATGGCCGAGTTCTATCCCAGCGGCATGCTGGGAATTGGCATCACCGCGCTTTTGGCGTCCTTCATGTCCGGCATGGCGGGCAACGTGACGGCCTTCAACACAGTATTCACTTACGACATCTACCAGAGCTACATCCGCAAGAACGCGCCGGATTCGCACTACCTGTGGGTGGGTCGCATGACGACGATTGTCGGCACCATCCTGTCTATCGGCGCGGCTTACGTTGCCCGGCAGTACAACAACATCAACGACATTCTGCAGTTGGTGTTCAGTTTCGTGAATGCGCCGCTGCTGGCCACGTTCCTGTTGGGCATGTTCTGGAAGCCCAGAACTTCTGGATTGCCATCGTCGCTTGGACTGTCTGTTTCGTGATGACCGTTGTCATCAGCCTGGTCACCAAACCCAAGACAGATGCCGAACTGAAGGACCTGGTGATGGGTTTCACCGAACATCCACCCGACATCGATCTCCCCTGGTATCGCCGTCCGGTGCCGTTGGGGGTGATTGTGCTGGTGTGCTGCGTGATTTTCAATTTCTACTTCTGGTAGGGCTCTGATGAACGACTTGCGAACTCCGGTGGGAATGCTGTTTTTGCTTTTTGGCCTGATTGTGACCGCCATTGGAGTGGTTGCGCCAGAGACCCGCGCGCCGCTCACTGAGGCGAATGTGAACCTCTACGTCGGGGTGTTCATGCTGGTGTTTGGTGGAGGAATGCTATGGATGGGATTACGCAGCGCGTCCTAGAGGGCCTGCGCGCCCAGGGCAATACCCGCGTGGATGAGGCCAAGGTTTTCCGTGCCCCCGGTCGAGTGAACCTGATTGGGGAACACACTGATTACAACCTGGGCTTTGTCATGCCGGTGGCATTGGACCTTGCCTGCACGGTGGCTACCGCGCCCCGAACAGACGGCATCCTACGAATCCACTCGCGGAACATGAACGATACGCGGGAAGTGCCCGTGGACAGCCTGCCAGCCCTGCAGCCATCCCGTCACTGGAGCGATTATGTGCTTGGCGCGGCCAAGGAAGTACTGGCGGCCGGGTATCCGGTGGAGGCTGCCGATGTGGTGATTGAGAGCAGCGTCCCGGTGGGCGCCGGGCTAAGCAGCTCTGCCGCCATTGAAGTTTCCACTGCCCTGGCCTTCCTGCTGGGACGCACCATCGACAAGCTGGACCTGGTGAAGCTGGCACGGCGCGTAGAAAACAACTTTGTGGGCATGCCCTGCGGCATCATGGACCAATTCATTTCCGTCCACGGCCAGGAGAACCGCGCGGTGAAGCTGGATTGCCGCAGCCTGGGTCACGAGTTGGTGCCGCTGCCCTTTAGCGTGCGGGTCATCGCCGTGAACTCCATGGTGAAGCACGACCTGGGCGCCAGCGCCTACCCGCAGCGCGTAAAGGAATGCCAGCAGGCGGTCGCGGTGTATGCGGAACGCATTCCCGAGGTACAAAGCCTCCGTGACCTGAATGCGGAACAGTTCATCCACTATGACGAGTACGTCCCCACGCCGGCCCGGTGGCGAGCGCGGCACGTGATTAGCGAAAACGAACGGGTACAGGCCTTCCGTGAAGCCTGCATTCGCCACGACCGCGCCGAAATGGGCCAATTGTTCTACGCCAGCCACAAGAGCATGCGCGACGACTACGAGATTAGCTGTCCCGAGATCGACTTCCTTGTGGAAACGGCCATGGGTCTGGAGGGCGTTTATGGGGCGCGCCTCACCGGTGGCGGCTTCGGCGGCTGCACGGTGAACCTTGTGTCGCCGGAAGCGGTGGACTCCTTCAAACAGCAACTTGGCGCGGCCTACTTCCAGCAATTTGGCATCACGCCGTCCTTCTACGATTGCCGTCCGGCCGCGGGTGCGGGCGAAGTTCGTTTGGGTTGATTGGTTAGTCCCGGGTTGGGGTTCAGGGCCGGAAACGTGGTTGCAACCACGCCGCCGGCCCTTCGTTGTCTAGAAGTAGAACTTCGCGCCAAGCACAATGCGCCGGGCGTCAAGAGAACCAATGTACTGGCCAAAGCGACCGTTCACCTGATTTCCCTGAGCGTCAAAGCGCGCCGCGTTGTCCACGGCGTTGAAGTTCGTGTGGTTGAAGAAGTTGTAGAACTCGAAGCGAAGCTGCAGGCGACGCTGCTCCGCCCCCAGCGGGATGTTCTTGAAGAGCGAGACGTCCCAGTTGTACAGCCCTGGGCCCCGATAGACGTCTTTCGGCGCGTTGCCGATGCCGAAATTTGCGGCATCCGGCGGTCGCACCGCGTTCACGTTGAATGCCCTGCCATCCACCTTCGGTCGCGGATCTTCCACAATGTTCACGCGGCTATCCACGCCCGCGCCCGAAGCGCCCACAATATCGATGGCCTGCACAAAGCTGTAGCCAATTCCCTGTGGCGCGCCGCTCAGCGCGGAAACGATGGTGGAGAGATCCCAGTTGTCGAAGACCGCCTTCACGAAGGGGTTGTCCCAACGTTGCGACAGTTTCGGGATGTTGTAGATGCTGTTCACCACGAAATTGTGAGTGCGGTCGATGTTCGCGCGGCCGTAGTTGCGCATGCGGAAATCCAGGTTGGGATTGATGGCGTCGTTGTTGCCGTTGACGAAGTTCATCGCCTTCGACCAGGTCCAAGTCGCACCAAAAGTCCAGTTCGCTGAGAAACGCTTGTTGAGTTGGGTCTGCAGCGAGTGGTAGTTCGAATTGCTGGCGAACTCAATGTACTGGATATCCCCGAAGCCGGGATTCGGGCGCAGGAAGTTGTCCGGCAGAGGCGTGTTGCCCGTGGACGGGTCCACATTGCCCGGAATAAACCGGGTTCCGTACTGCAGCGCATTCAAGCTGCGGCGCTGCAGCAAGTATCGGCCTACATTGCCCACATAGGCGACGTCAAAGACAAAGCCGCCACCGATGTTCTGCTGGATGCCGAAGCTCCAGTTGTACACAGTTGGCGGATTGTAAGTGCGCTGCACACTGAACACGTTCGGTGGACTTTGCCTTAGCGGACTCGACAGCAGGTCGTTCATGGTGGTGTAGAACGCGGTGTTGGTAACCAGCACCGGTGGAGATTCCACCAGTTGCAGAATCTGGTCATCGTTGAAGCGGTCGTAGAAGATGCCCACGCCGCCTCGAACCGCGGTTTTGGCGTTCCCGAAGACATCCCAGGCAAACCCGATACGTGGCGCCACCTGAATGGGCGGAGTTTCCATGATGCGCTCGTCGAATACACCCATGCCCTGGAAGGGAGTGCCGCTATTGGGCGTGAAGGTGCCGATGGTTGCCGCCGGAAGTAGTTCGCCAGTGATTGGGTTTCTTCCCACGCGCTGGTTGGTGGGCGAGCGGAAGGGCTGAATCAACTGCGGCTGCTGGCCCGCGTTGTAGGTGCTCAAGTCAAAGGCCGCCAACTGGTCGCCGGCGCTCCAGGTGGGTTGGATGAAGTAAAAGCGAACACCCGCGTCAATGGTAAAGCGGCTGTTCACCCTCCAGGTGTCTTGCGCGAACCACTCCACATTCAGGTAACGGGCGTGGGCCTGCGGATGCCCCGTAGCCTCGGTGTAGGTCTGCACCGAACCAAGCAGCGCGTTGGAATACGCGTAGTTGGTCTCCAACGGGTTGTTCACGTCGCGGTTGAAATTGATGGTTCCGTTGAACGCTGCGCTGCGTTGCGCATTGCGGGTGGTGCGTTCCACGTAGATGCCGAATTTCATGTTGTGCGATCCAGCAATCTTCGACAGGTTGTTCGACCAGTTCCAAATGTTGTTGGTGCCGAAGAAGGGAAAGCGCTGCTCAATGTTCAGCACGCCCGCATTCGGAACCCCGCCAAAGTTGGCGTTGGGGATGAGATTTCTCGGGTTGGCCTGCGGGAAGAACTGCGGCAAACCAAGATTGATGGCATCGCGCTGATTGCGTCTCAAACCGTCCTCGGTCAGCGGCTCTACCGTTTGAAGAGCACGGTTGACTCCGAAGGTGAATTCGTTAATCAACGTCGGACTGAAGGTATGGATCAACGTGCTGACGATGCCGCGACTTTCGATTTGGTATTGAATGGGAAGTTGCGGCCAACTGGAGGATGCAAGGACGAAGTCGAACTCGCCCTTGAAGGCTTCGTAGTTCTGGATACCACGGGCATAGAACGTGGTGTTCGGCCCGATGTTGTAATCCACGCGGAGAATCTCCTCGCGCCGTGGTTGGTTCACCGTCGATTGGATCAGCGCGTTGTATGCGCGGCTGACATCCAGCGCATTCGGTTCCGGGAAGATGTTCAGCAGCCGCTGGCCCACTGGATTAATGCGATTCGTGGGAACGCGGTTGTTGGCGAAGGGAACCCGGTTATTGAGTGGATCCCAAATCGGGATGAGTGCGCCGTTTTGGTCGCGCGAATTGGAAAAGTCACCGATGCGTTCGGCGGCTGTGGGAAAAGTGCGCTGCACCAGATTCGTGGGCCGCGTACGCGGCAGGAACTCCTGTGACCAGAAGAAAAACAGCTTGTCCTTGTTCTTATTCAAGTCAGTTCCCGGTAGCAGTACGGGGCCCCCGATGAAATAGCCGGGATAATGGAAACGGTACCGGGGTCTGGGCAGATTATCACGGTTACGGAAGAATTCATTGGCGTTCAACGCCTCGTTACGCAGGAAGTAGTAGGCGCCTCCGTGGAACTCGCGCGTCCCGCTTTTGATGATCGTGTTGATGGTACCGCCCGAGCTGCGGCCGTATTCCGCCTGATAGTTCGTCAGCAACACCTTAACCTCAGCCACTGCATCGATTGAGGGCGCCAGGTACGGCCCGCCCATCGAACCCGTGTCGAGGCTGGAAATACCGTCCAGCGTCAGGTTGATGGTGCCGCTCCGATTGCCGTTGATGCTGATGCCGCCCAGGTTATTCCAGCCTGGGGCCTCTCGGTTGGCGGTATCGATCACACCTGGCAGCAGCCGCACCAAGCCCAGATAGTCGCGTCCCTTCATGGAGAGATCTTGCATCTGGCGCGTGTTGATCAATCCACTCCGTTCGGCGCTCTGCGTCTGAATGCGAACCATTTCCGCATCCACGGTCACCACTTCGCTCACTTCGCCAAGCGCAAGGTTAAAGGGAGGTAGGGTGACACGTTCGTTGGCGGATACCGAAATTTCCCGTTGGACATATTGCCGAAACCCGGTTGCGGTTGTGGTCATGCTATAGCGACCGGGCAAAAGCTGGGTGAAGATAAACGACCCTGTTTGGTCGGTATTGAGTTCGCGCTCCTGCGCGGTGTTGATGTTGGTGATCTTGATGGTGGCGCCAGGAATAGCGCTACCGGATTGGTCCAATACGGTTCCGGAGATTTGCCCGGTTAATCCTTGGGCAAACCCGGGGAGCACAGTCACGCATGCGATCAGACAGAGCGCAAACGCGGCACGCAACAAATTCTGCATACGAACCCCCGAAAGCTCTTTCGTCTCTCACGCCGCTCGATGATTGAAATAGCCTGGTCCGGATGAATACCGGAACTCCCAAGCGTTCCCATTTCCGCGGGAAGCGTGCCCGCTACTATATGCCGGCGCATGGACGAGTGCAAGCACCCTCGGCGACCGTAGCCCGTTGTGAAACGAAGGTGAATAGATATCCACTGGCCGCTTCCTGAAACTGTTGGCGTTTCACTACCTGATTGTTGGGGACGGTTGCTGTTTAGAGTGCGCTTGCAAGTGCGGTCTGGCTCCTTCAGTTGTTTTTGTTGTCGGTGGTATCTGTTGTCGGTGGTTTCTGTGGCCGCCTGCCCGGCTCTGGCGATATGATGTGCGCATGCGTCGCTACTGGATTCCACCTCTCATCAGTTTGCTGTCCCTGTGCGCCTTTGCGGCTTCGCGCCCGGCCGATATTCCCTTCCGCATCCATACGCTGGACATTGGCGCTAGCGAGACCGCTGCGGTTGCTGATGTCAACGGCGATGGCAAGCCGGATATCGTCAGCGGTGAGTATTGGTACGAAGGCCCCTCGTGGAAGCCCCACCGCTTCCGTGAGGTCCATTTCCAGAACAACTACGTGGATGCCTTCAGCGACCTTCCGCTGGACGTCGATGGCGACGGCTTGGTGGACATCATCACCTGTACCTGGTTCTCAAAGAAGATGTCCTGGTATCGGAATCCCGGAAAAGCGGGGGGACCATGGAGAGAGTCCCTGATTTCCCAGGGACACAACACTGAGTTCTGCTTTCTGGTGGACATGGATAACGACGGAGCCGCGCGGGAAGTACTTCCGCAATACGGGGGCAAGACCAGCCCCACTGCCTGGTACGAGTACAAGGGCGGCCAGTGGGTGCAGCATGTGATGAGCGCAAAGAACTTCGGCCATGGTATTGGCGCCGGGGACCTGAATGGTGACGGGCGCATCGACATTCTGCACAAGACCGGCTGGCTGGAAGCTCCGGCTGACCCACGCAGCGGTGAGTGGAAGGAGCATCAGGCCTGGAGTTTTGAGGAGCACCTCAGCTTCATGCACGTCGAGGATGTGAACGGAGATGGCAAGTCAGACGTGATCTTTGGAAACGCCCACGACTATGGCCTCTTCTGGCTGGAGAACCTGGGCGAGGGCAAGTGGCAGAAGCGCGAGATCGACCGCGCATGGAGCCAGGTGCATCCCGTCACTCTGGTTGACCTGAACGGCGACGGTAAGCTGGATATCGTCACCGGCAAGCGCTTCCTGGCTCACGATCACGACCCGGGCGCGCAAGATCCCAACGGCCTGTTCTGGTATCAGCGCATCCCTACTCCGGATGGCAAGGGCGTTGCCTGGGTGCGGCATATTCTTAGCTACGGCGGGGCGATTGGCGGCGGCATGCAGATGCCCGTGGCCGATGTGGATGGCGACGGTGACCTGGATATCGTGGCCCCCGGCAAGGGCGGCCTCTACCTGCTGGAAAACCTGACGAAGGGCGGTCGGAAATGAGATTCGGAATCAACACACTCCTTTGGACGGCAGCCTTTGGAGAAGAACATCTCCCCTTGCTGCCCAAGTTCAAGAAATGGGGATTTGATGGCGTAGAGATCGCCCGGTTTTCGTTCGACGGCTTCCCGGCGGCGAAGATTCGCGCAGCCCTGGAAAGCGAGGGGCTGGAGTGTACCTTTTGTTCCGCCCTCACCGGGGAAACCAGCCTCATTTCTGCTCACCCATCCGAGCGCGCGGCGGCCAGAGAGTTTCTGGCGACGGGCATTCAGACGGCGGCCGAGTTGGGAGCGAAGGTGTTCCTGGGTCCGTTCTGCGGTCCCGTGGGAAAGCTCACCGGGCAACGCCCTACCGAGGATGAGTGGAAGTACGCCGTGGAGGGCTTTCAGTCACTGGGTGCTGTACTGGACGCCTGCGATGTCGTGCTGGCGCACGAGCCACTGAACCGCTTTGAGACCTATTTCACAAACCTCTCCGCTGACGTGTTCCGCCTGTGCGAAGAAGCTGGTCACTCACGGCTGGGAATCCTCTTCGACACCTTCCACGCCAACATCGAAGAGAAGGATTCCGCGGCGGCGATCCGGGCCATCGCGCCCCGTCTGCATCACGTACACACCTGCGAAAGCGACCGGGGCATCCCTGGCACGGGACAGGTCCACTGGGATACGGTCCTGCCAGCGCTGAAGGAAGTGGGCTACGACGGATGGTTGGTGATTGAGAGCTTTGGGTCACGGATCCCGGAGATTGCCGCCGCCGCCTGCCTATGGCGAGATGTGGCGCCCTCGGCCGACGCGATCGCCGCTGACGGCTTGCGATTCCTCAAGTCTCGTTTGGGATAACGTGTAGAGCTTCACGGGGAAGTAGAGCTGCACAGGGAAGTAGAGCTGCACAGGGAAATGGTGAGGATGCTACAACCGAAGGATGGGCTTACGCGTTGGGTTCGTTTTGTTGTGGGCGTTGCTGAGTGTGTCGATGCACAGTGATGCGCAATCCGCGTCATCGTCGGTGCTACCTGGCATGTTGGTGTCTGGCGACTGGCTGCAGGGTCGGCTTGGTTCGCCTGACCTGTTGATTCTGCACGTCGGCGCTGATGCGGATTACCAATCGGGTCATCTACCTGGCGCGGTGTTGGTGAAGCTCAGCGATGTCTCCGTTACCAGTGACAGCGGGCTGCGCTTGGAGTTGCCGTCGCCGGAAGCATTGGCTACCGCGCTGGGTGCGCTGGGCGTGTCCAATCAGCGCGCCGTGGTGATTTACCACGGAACGGACTCTGTCCAATCGGCCACCCGCGTCTGGTTCACCTTCGATTTCCTCGGGTTGGGTTCGCAGGCGGCGTTGCTGGACGGTGGATTGGCTGTATGGAAACGGGAGGGACGCCCCATCAGCACTGACGCCGCGTTGGCCACGCCCGCGACCGTGCAAGTAAGTCCCCGGCCGGAAGCGGTGGCTTCGCTGGATTGGATGCGGCAGAATGCTGACCATAAGGATCATCTGCTTCTGGATGCCCGACTCCCTCAGTTCTTTTCAGGAGCGGAAATGGGCATCGCCACACGCCTAGGGCACATCCCCGGAGCCGCGAATGTTCCTTACCTTTCGTTCCTGGATCAGCAGGGGCGGTGGAAAAGCGCGGATGCGCTTCGCCTGCTGTTGTTTCCCACCGGGCAGCCCCGCCGTGTGGTGTTGTCCTATTGCCACATTGGACAGCAGGCCACCGTTCCGTACTTTGCGGCGCGGATGCTGGGAATGGAAGCGCGGATGTTTGACGGGTCTTTCCAGGCCTGGAGCCGGGAGGCCGAACTGCCCGTAGAGCAGGCTCCCTAACACCCGGGGGGGATCGCCGCTGCAGGGACGAGGTGGAGAGAAGGCAACCGATTGCGAAAGCGGGGTGCTATTCCGCCAGCATGGAGAAGAACTTGGTGGAGCAATCCTTGCAGATGTGCGGATAGGTTTCGGTCACCT
>JALOKO010000126.1 GCA_025456495.1 Bryobacterales bacterium
AACCGGATGCTAACGGAAGCCAGCAACAAAACTATACATACTTACACTATACATGCTTACACCAACGGATGCCGGAGGCAAGAACCAGGATGCAGAAGCAGCACAGGAACAGGAAGGGAGGATGGCGTCCCAACTGGTCACGGAAGGGCACAGCGGGCAAACGGAAGGGCACACCCGGCCAATGGAAGGGCACAGCGGGCAAACGGAAGCTAAGGAATCTCCGCGTCAGCCACACTCTCGAATCGCTTACGCAGCGCGGCGAACCGGGGGTAAGCGTGGAGCGGGGCAAGGTCCTTGTCGTCCAGGTCCACGCGCAGGCTACTGGGTGGATTGTGGGAAAGCAATTCATCCAGATGCGCGATGGCCCGGGGATAGCGCTTGGCAAGCAGATTGGCGATGACGAGGTTGCGGTGGGATTCAAGCGTTTCCAGGTGAGACTCGCCCAGTGCCTTGCGGTTAATGGCCAAGGACCGTTCGATCAAAGGCAAGCCATCTTGAACCTGCCCATTCTCCATAAGGTAAATGCCAATGCTTTCCAGCAGCAGGGCGGTAAGGGGGTGCTCCTTACCAAGGGCGCGCTCGCGAAGGGCAAGTCCGCGCTGGTAGTAGTCAAGGGCTTCCTGTTTACGGCCCATGGAGGCCAGAAGGCGGCCGATGTTGTGCAGGCTGTAGCCGAGGATTTCGTGATCCGGGCCAAGGATGCGGGTGCGCAAGGCCAGGGCCTGCCGCATGTGGGTGAGGGCTTCCTCGTTGCGTTTGAGGCCTTGAAGAGCAAGGCCGATGCTGTCCTGGGTATCGGCAACACGCATGCTTTCCGCGCCAAGATGGCGCTGGTACCGCGGGAGAGCCTGCTGGTGCAATTCAAGGGCTTGCGCATACTGGTCTTCGCTGGTGGCGACAATACCCAGCCCACGAAGGCTGGCCGCGACACCAACGTGATCCCGGTCAATGGCGCGATAGATGGCAAGCGCTTCCTGGTGGTGCCGCCGCGCTTCAGGGAAGCGATCACGCACCCAGTAAATGGCTCCCAGTTCGTTCAGGACTTCGGCAACGGCTTGGTCCTGCGGTCCAAGCTGCTGCCGACGGATGTTGAGCGCGCGGCGGGCACTGCGCTCAGCATCGTCCAGGCGATTCTGACGAAAGAGAGCCTTCGCCTCCACCAGAGCGGTCTGAGCCAAGTCGAGGCTTTCGGCGTCGTCCGCTTCCTGATGTTTGCTGGTGGCGGCAGCAGCCAGAGTGGAGGCGCGGGCGTAGCGGCCCAGTGAGTAGTTCACCCGTCCAAGAGTGGAGAAGATACGTGCTTGGAGAGCGGGCTGTCCGGCGAGGTCTGTCTCCACGCTACGCTCACCACGCTCCAGCACTTCCCGTACGGTCACACTGTTGCCACGGGCTTCAGAAGGATCCGCGAGGGTGAACAGATTGACTACGAAATCGGAAATTTGAGTGGCGGTTTGGGCTTCCAGCCGCGCTTGCCTTTCCGCCTCGGCAGCACGCAGATAACCAAAGGCGGAGGCTACTGTTCCCGTAACCAGACTAAGCGCGACGGCAGCAATGGCAACTGCCTGGGCACGGTGGCGGCGAAGATAGCGCTGCATGCGGTAGGCGGTGGTGGCCGGGCGTGCGGTAACGGGTTCGCCCTGCAGGTGGCGGCGTAAATCATCCGCCAGGGCAGCAACCGTGGGATAGCGGTGTTCCCGAAGAGGTTCCAGCGCGCGCAGGACGATGGCATCCAGGTCGCCGCACAGTGCTCGCTTAAGGGCTTGCACGGATAGGCCACGCCGCGACGCAATGGTTGCGGCGCCAAAGTGGTCCCCATGGAGGCGCGCGCTGGGCAGTGGCGGCAGAAGTTCGCCGCGAGCCAGGCTGGTAAGATGCGCGGGCATACCGTCCTTGCCAGGATCCGTGGGAAGCTCTCCACAGAGCAGTTGATACAGCACCACGCCCAGCGCGTAAACATCGGCGCGAGTGTCCACATCCTGACGTCCCATTGCCGCTTGCTCCGGCGCCATGTAGGCGGGAGTACCCAGGATTTGCCCGACTTCAGTGAAGTGCGTTTCGTTCTGTTCGCGGTTGGAGGAAATGGCCTTGGCGATGCCAAAATCGATCACCTTGGGGATGCCGTCGCCCACTTCCCCGTCGGCGTGGGTCACCAGGATATTGGAGGGCTTCAGATCGCGGTGGATGATGCCCTTCTGATGGGCGTGCTGCACCGCTTCGCAAACACGGATGAAGAGAAAGATGCGTTGTGGCAGGGAAAGCTGGTGTGCGTCCGCATAGCTATCCAGCGGGGTGCCAGTAACGCGCTCCATGACGAAGAACGGACGACCGCGTTCCGTGTGTCCGGCATCGAAAACCTTGGCGATATAAGGATGATCAAGCGCGGCCAGCGACTGCTGCTCATGCCGAAAGCGCTGCAGGATGCGCTTCGTATCCAGGCCCGGCTTGAGGATCTTCAGAGCGACACGACGCTGCAAGGGCTGCTCTTGTTCGGCCTCATACACCACCCCCATACCGCCCTCGCCCAGTACAGCCAGAATTCGATAAGGCCCCACCCGATCCGGGGTTTCCGTCTCACCCAGACCGGAAAGTGGATTCAGCGTGGCGTCTTCCGCGCTGGCGTATGCAGCCAACAGGCGCTGCATGCGCGCGTGCAGGTCCGGGTCATCCTTGCATTCCGCATCCAGCAAGGCCACTCGGGCGCCTTCAGGGAGTTCCAGGCACAACAGAAACAGGCTCTGTTCCCGGTCTTCGGTGAAGTGCGTCATCGTGTCTCTCGCCGTCGCCGATGGGTTAAGTGAAAGGGAGCCCAGCTTCGCTGCTCACAAAGCCGCGCTGCTCATGTGCTCGCGTAGCCAGGCCTTTGCATAGGAAACATCCCGCTTGACGGCGCGGGGACTGGCGCCAGTGATCTGCGCGATTTCTTCAATCGTGCAACCGGCGAAGTAGCGCAGCTCCATCACGCGGGTGAAGCGCGCGCCCACACTCTTCAGGGCGTTCAGCGCCAGGTCAAGCGCCAGCACATCCACGTGGGGATCTGGCGCCTGCACCGCAAGATCATGGAAGGTCACACGCACGGCGCCGCCACCGCGCTTTCCGGCCGAACGGCGACGCGCATACTCCACCATCACCTGGCGCATGGCGCTCGCTGCCGCCCCGAAAAAGTGCGCTCGATTTTGCCATGCCTTGCCTCCCTGACACAAGGGGTCTCCCTGACACAAGCGGTCTCCCTGACACAAGCGAAGGTAGGCCTCATGGACAAGCACAGTCGGTTGCAACGTCCGCCCGTCCTGACGTCCTTGCAGAAGGCCCGCGGCCATGTGTCGCAGTTCCGCGTAGGCTGCGGCGAAACCTTCAACATTGCGTTCGGGAAGCAGGCTCAACGGTACAGCCCCGGCTGGCTGAGAGTTGGAACGACTCGTACGATTCTCCACGCGCCACCTCCGGCAAAGGACGCTCCTATTCAGCAATAGCGCAGGGCGGACAGGAATCGTATCGACACAAATGTAAACTTCGCAGCGATGTCCAGGCCCCTTTTCGGCCGCTTTTGCCTATGTCTATGCAGAGGACGCCGCGCGACAAGCACTGCCAACTCTGAAATGACAGCAATTGGAGGAGTACCTGAAGATGCGCGCCATACAAAGGCCCTGCCTGTTCTGGCCCTGCCTGCTGTTGACGGCGATGGGCACGATGTCGGCGATTGCCGCCACCATCGGCAATGCAACCGTGATCAACGATAGCAGTCCCAACGATTCCATCCTTGCGCCCGGACTGCGTTACCGCGAGTTCGCAACGCTTTCGGAACTGCATCCAGTGGAGGAGTCTGGCTTGCTGGCTACGTTCGGGCATCGCATGGCTTGGTTCCACGGACATCGCGTGGAAGAGGCTGGGGCGAGTTTCCCGCAACTGTATGCGCGCAGCGTATCGTACGCCGTGGAATTCCTGGTAGAAGATCCGGATTCCTACGGCTATTCCCTGGCCTTCGACACCTCCATCCAAGGACGGATCGTAGCAGCGCACGAAGGCAACAACAGCCTCTTCGATCCCTTTGTGTTCGCGGCAGGGACACTCATGGCCTCCGAGTTGATTGTGGACGGAGGCGCGCCCGTCGTGCTTTCCACACTTGCCACTCCCATTCAAGTAGTCACCGCCAACGACGCTACACCGTTTGCGGAAGCGGCCATCAACCAGACGCGGACCTACGCAGCAGGAGACTTCTTTGGAACCCACCTGTTCCGTCTGGTCTTCCGCACCAATTTCGGCAACAACCAGGTCGGCCTTGCCAACTTCAACTGGGGCGAGGGGACACTTCGCTTTGGACTGACGTCGCAGGATGCCGCGTTCCAGCACGGAGGCGCCACCACGGTGGGCGGCAGCGCAGACCCGCTGGGGCACTCGCTGAAAGTCCGGATGGTCTCCTTGGCGCAGGAAGATCCCGGCCCGCTCGCCGTGCCAGAACCAGAGACGATGGCAAGCGCCCTGCTGGGTCTGTTGCTGTGCGCCCGCGGCTGGTGGCCTAGACGGATTCTCGCGGTTGGACGACACAGACCCTGAGCGGCGTTCTGTCCAGCCAGTTCCCGCGAAGCGCCAGCCGTGTTGACGAAGCACCCGCCCGCCTTCGCGAAACCGCATCAGCAACCAATGAGGAGAAACCAATGGGAGATCAAGTAAGAGTATCGCTGCACAACATCCAGGTCATTGAAGGCCAGGGTGTGGGCGAAGGCGATTTCGAGATGCGCATCCAGGTGCAGGAGGGCAACAACTCCATCGTCTGGCCGTCAGCGAACGGCTATACGAAGGTGGACAACAACGGCGTGGCCCACACCATCAACCGGCTGGTAGGAACCTACACGGTTTCCAACGGATCGCTCACCAAGCGCTTCGAGTTCGATGGTACCGAAGTGGATGGTGGCACCTTGGGGAAGGATGATCAGGGCCAGGGAAGCATCACCTTTACCCTGACGCCAAACATGGCGCCAGAGGTGAAGTACGTGACGATGAGCCTGAAGCGGCCAAGGATGAAGACGAATGGCAAGGTAAAGGTGGGCCTTCTGGCCGAAGGCATCTAACGGCGCACACCTCGCTCTGAATCCAGACAGCGGAGTCGTTTGCCAGCCCGGCAAGCCTCTCCGCTGCTAGCAGCCTCCATCTTCAGGAACGGTCGCACGAAATGCAGTCCATCGGGAGTTGAGTTGCCCTTACCCTGCTCCGAAACCGAAGGGAAGCGGTAGAGTGGACTTGAGCGGCCGTGACCTACATTGAGCATGCACCCAAGGCGCCATTGAGCGCGTTCATCCAACGCATGTGGTACTGCAGCGGGCAGCAGCCCGCACACCGCGTGGAGCGCGTCATGCCCTCGGGAGCGCCCGCGCTGGTCATTGCGCTCGAGCGGGATTGGCTCACCGCCCTCAAGGGACCCCGGCTGGATGTCGCTGAGCGCGGCGCTGCATCCCTGCTGGTGGCCCCACGGATGGCCTTCGAAGTGGTCGCCACTGCGGACTTCGCCGGCCTGGCGGGCGTACAGTTCCAGCCATGGGGCCTCCGCGCCTTCTTCCCGGGCACCGCGGAGATTGCCCGCTGTGGCCATGCAGACCTGGAGGCGCTATGGGGCGCTGACGCACGCCGATTGCGTGAGCGCTTGCGGAATCTCCCTTCGGCAAATGAGGTTTTCGCCGAAATGGAGCGGGCATTCCTGAGGCGACTACAACCCTTTCCACAAGCCCGCCCCATGGCAGCGGCTGTACACAGCTTACAGGCAGACCGCAGTCCGCATGCCGTCTGGCGCGCGTCCTCTTTGGCCGAATGCACCCAGCGCCACTTGCACCGGCTGTTCCTTTCCCATCTGGGCCTGTCCCCCAAGCAATACCATCGCGTGCGCCGCTTCCGGCATGCCCTGGATGTAGCCTCGCAGCGCACTGAGATAGACTGGGCTGACCTTGCGCTGAGTTGCGGTTATTCAGACCAGAGCCACTTCGTCCGGGAATTCCGGGTCTTTTCCGGCATCAACCCCTCTGCGTACTTTACACGGCGCGGCGCATGGACTGGACACCTTCCGCTGGATCCGGCCCGCATCGAATCGCCGTGCGAAGAATAGCCCCCGCAACCCCCTCCCGGAAGAGCCCACCCCAACAGCGCCGATGTCCGATTCGTTCAAGACCAGTGACGCTGCAATTGCCACAATGGAAGCCGATGCAGCGCAACCGGCAACGCATGAAGCGGTGAAGCGCACGTCCCCGGAAACGCGACGGCATCAGGCAGGGTTGCCTGTTTCGTCGTGTGACGATGGATGGTCCAGCAAGAAGCAGAGCGCCGGAAGAGAGTGGGAAGAAACGAGGAGACACGATGCCAATTCCAGAAGGATTTCACACCATTACCCCGTATCTGGTGGTGGAGGATGCACACCAGGCCATTGCGCTATGGCAAGCCGCGTTTGGGGCACAGCCGGGACATCTGGACGAGGCGCCAGACGGGCGCATCCGGCACGCGCAAATCCAGATCGGAAACTCTCATCTGATGATCACCGGCGGCAGCGGCGGCTTCTCATTCATGCCGCCCATTCAGCATTTCGGAGGCACCCCAGTCCACCTGTTTCTTTACGTAGAGGACGCGGATGCCGTGTTCGCGCAAGCGCGGGCAGCGGGCATGGAGGAGCTGATGCCGATGGCGGATCAATCCTACGGTCGCAGCGGAGGGCTTCGCGACCGCTTCGGCTTCATCTGGTGGATCACAACCGCGCCATAATCCCGCCGACGCCGCAAGCGTACCAGAGCCCAAAACGGTCCTCCGGCGCGATTGTTTCCTGCGCGTCAATACCACCTGGCACATATCCGGCTTGCCTACCTGCGGCACTCGCCCCGCAGAGAATGAAGGCTCTGGCTGCCGTCGCTTCCCTCATCCGAGCAGGAGCGTGGCATCCTCATCGGTGCCGGACTGGTGGGTAATGGAAAGGTTGGCCTTACGCGACCACGGGTTTTCGTCGTAGCTTATCTTGTCGCGATCGATTAGGCCCGGCAACCGCGGCTGGCCGCAAGGTTACACGCACCGATAACATGTCGATTCCACAAGGGGACGCGGCAGGCCGATTCCCGCGATCTTGTTGATTCGAAGTGGTTACTTCGTATAACGTCCGAGATCCAAAGGCGAGAGCCCGCTCCGCGGATCTGCAACGAGTCTCGCCATGACTGACATTCCCCTCTCACCACAGTAGTGACCAGACGCGATCGGTGGATCTCTCTCGGGCAGGTCCGCGCACAGCCTGCGAATCGCATCCATTTCCGGATGAACCAATCGAAGCGATATGAACTCGTCCCAATCCCATTCTCCAAGTCGATCCTCAAGGAAGGCTTCGATTTCGTTGGCAACTTCCGTTCGGCTCATCTTCCGCCTCACCGTTTCCATTCGAAGACGTGCCAATGGTTGTTTTGGCCAAAAAGGAAGGTCTTCTTGCTCCCGATCACCATCCGAAAGACTTCGGGTCCGGTCTTGGCAGAACCTGACCAACTGGAGCCCATACGCATCCAATTACCCGTGAGTCGTCCGTTCAGGAGTCCCTGCCCGCCGGTAGCGAACAGGTAGTTTCCGGTCTGCGTCATCAGCGGCGGCCCCGCCGCAGCTCCGCTCAGCCAACATGGGTCGAACCGATGCGCCGAAGAAGACTCGCTACCCACACCAACGCGTAGCCGATCGGCGGCGCATCGCCTCGCAGGATTTGCCGAAGGCGTTCCACGTCCTCGGACAACTGACCCATGCTAAAGTCGGTAGGACTCTTGGTTGGGTCGTAACGCTCGTCCTCCGAGATCTCCCAGTAGTAGTCGTCTGAAAGCTCAGCCTGGGCACCCTGCTGTTTCAGGTGCTGTACCAGGACATGGACGGCGCTTTCGATCTCGTCCAACGAAACGGTAAGGTTGTTCCTTTCCGCCAAGGAGTTTCTCCAATGCCTTTTCGAAAGTTCGAATCTCCTGCTGCAAGTGCTTCGCCCTGCCCTCAATGATTCTCTGCCGCAACTACGGCGATGCGTTTTTCAGGAACCCCTTGTTGTCAAACGCGCCTGGATTCTTGAGGTACTCTGCCAGTTTCTGCCTGTGCGCGGCGATCTGCCGCCGCAGCCCCGAACCCACCGCTGTGATGGTGAGCGAGGAGGTTTCCGTAGTAGCTGAACCGGAAGTCGGGGACGTTCGTGATCGGTATCTGTCAAGGGGAGACGGAGGTCCCCCGTGTCCTCCCGATGGCAGGATGGTTTCGCGGTTTGCGCAACGCTTCCATCACCGCTGGCCTGGGGACCGATCGTCCCCCGGCGCTAATCGATGTCCACCGCCTCCAGTCTCCAAGCGGGGGTCCAGCGGGGACCAGACACTGATTTCCCTACAGCATCGCATCTTCGACAGACAAAGACATCCCAGAGCTTAGCAGTCGATCCTGGGCGGATTTGCGGCCACGCTTCTGTGACAACAGGACACGGTTCATCTTGGCGTCCAAACTCCCCCGAAACTCGGGCTGCCACCGCCGACCTGGCCGACTCACGCGCCGTGATCGCGGAGGTCCGATGGTCTGCCGGTCACGACTGCCCCGGAACTTGCACCGCACAACCCATCGAAATCAAGCGCATGGAAAGCGATCGTCTTCCCGCCCTCCCGTGCCGAAGGCGGTGACCGAACCGGTCTGCCGCTGCCCGTAGGGGTTCG
>JALOKO010000127.1 GCA_025456495.1 Bryobacterales bacterium
CTCGTCGTCATGGCGGCCCGCGCCGGGGGATACAGGGGGATGCGGGGATTGCAATTGGACGAGCGTTTCCCCGGTGAAACGGGCAACCAGCAGGGTGATGTCCTCAGCGGGTTGGGATGCGCGCCAGGCGCGGGCGCGCGGCGTGATGGCAATCGTCAGGCTGCGCAACAGCGAGGCGGCGTCGCTGGCGTCAAAGGAACTCCAACGCTGGCGGAGCCATTCGCGCACATCCAGAATGCCGGCTAGCAGCAATCCGCTGGAGAAGCCGCGGCTGTACAGCAGCAAGGTGCTATTCAAGTCCATGGCCGCCGCGCCGTGCAGAAGGGTGACAGTGCGATCACCGCGAGTGGTGCGGCTGGAGCGCAGATCGGCGCCGCCGCCAGCACGCACCGAGGGCAGGGGGGCCTCCCGTTCGCGGACCAGCAGGGGCTCCGGGAAGCCCTGGGTGCGGGAATAGGAAGCCACTCCGGTGTGGGCATCCAGCACTAGGAAGCAGAACTCCGGGAAGCGCTCGCTGGGCTCCAGCAGGTGGGTGAGGGCATCGGTGAGAGCGGCCAGCACCTCGGTCGAGGAATGGGCGCGGGAGGTGATCTGGAGGAGGAAACCCTTGGAGAAGGCAATCACCATGGCGTCGAGAAGGCCGCGTCCGGCGCCGCTAATCAACAGGAGTCCGGCGCGCTGGTCGCCCATCGGATAGAAGTCAAAGTAATCCCCACTGACGGCGCGGGCGGGACGGCATTCTGCGGCAAGGGAAAAGCCGGAGAGTACGGGAAGACCGGGCAGCATCAGTTGCTGCTGGGCCAGGGCGGCCGTGGAGATCTGCTGGCTTAGCAACTGACGTTCGGCCAGCGCGCGCGCGTATGCCGGGCGCACCTGTTCATCGGTGAAGTGGCGTCCCCAACGCAGCAGCAGCAAGGCCGCCAGCACCGTCAGGGCCACCACGGCGTGCATCCACCATTGCAGGTAGCTTGGAAATGCGGTGAGCAACTGCGCGTCGGTGAGTAGGGTAAGGTAGCCCAGCAGGACCAGGCACACGTAGGCGGTGAGCAGATCCACGGCGACGATCAGCCACAGCAGCAGAGTAGCTTCAACGGCAATCGTAAGCAGCAGGGAAGCCAGCGACGCATAGGCTCCATGCAGGATGGTGAGGTTCACAAAGCTCATCAGCGCCAGCAGGAACCACGCCACCATTCGGATGCCACGAAGGCGGGCCAGAACGCTGAGCGGCGCCAGGTAGCCAAACAGCATGACGAAGCCAACTTCCAGCGGCGAGAGCAGGAACACGGCGACGGCGGGTGCGTTGGAAACGGCCAGTTGGTATAGCGAGGTAAGCGAGGCGGGCTCCTCCAGCCCCCCTTCGAAGCGCAGGTTCACCAGCACCTTGAAGGTGAATAGCCAGCAGGCCGCCACAAACCCGCCAAGGAACGCGCGGGCGACGTTGGAGGAGAGCAAACGACCCGTGAGCAGGGCGTCGAAACTGGTGAGGGAACGGGGGAACTGTTCGCGCACCTCGCCCTCACAAGCCGCATAGCAAGCCCCGCCCAGCAGGGCCAGCAGACTGGTGAGGAACAGCGCAAGCACTCGCGCGAACACAGCATCATCGTCGCCAAAGGACATGCTCAGCAGGACTTCGGCGTCGCCTACGAAGAAGATCAGCAGCACGATCGCTGAGGCATAGAAGCCAATGACGATGGCGCGGCCGTGCGAGACCTCCTTCTCCGCCGTGCGCTGCAGGTAGCGGATGAGCATATACACCACCAGGGCCAGGAAATAGAGTGGCGCAATGGCGATCAGCAGATCGCGGAAGCTGCGTGCGGGACTAATGCCCGCCAAGGCCTCTTCCGCAACCGCGGCTGAGACATCCTGAAGGAAGACCTGCTGGCCACCGACGCCGAAACGGAGCAGAAAGGAGACGCCAGGGAGTTCAGGGTGGGTGGCCGTCCACTCCACGCGCACCTGCGGCTGGCCGGATTCAGGGCTGAGTTCGTAAACCCGTGGGGGCGACAACTGATAGCGCTGAGGCTCGCCCAGGGCGGACTGCAAAGCACGCTGGGCGGCGTCGATGGCGGTGGGCTGTGCAGCCCCGGCATCCGGCGCAGCCCCGGCATCCGGAAAGGCCTTGGGCGCGGTGGCGGGAGACAGCGGAGGGAAGCGAAAGCCAATGATGCGGCCGTCGGGAGCGATGGTGACGTGGCGTTGCTCTCCAGCGAACGGGCTGAAGCGAAGTGCAAACGAATGCGGCGTAGCAGGCAGTTGCAAGGGGGGCAGATGGCGCGGGCGCTGATGGATAATCCCGTGGAGGTAGCTGTGGAAGTCCCCGTTACGCTGGAGATCGAGGGTGGCCGAGAGCGGGTCCACTGAGTGGCCTTGCGACTCAAGGAAGCGCACCCCGGTGCGGATCAGCGAATCGCGGGAAACCTCAATGCGGAACTCATTGGAGCGGAAGCCGTTCAGCTTCCAGTGAATGCCCACGGCCAGCACCAGTGGCGTCAGCAGAGCAAGGACAACCAGCAGAACGCGGCGGAAGCGTCCATCGGGCCGGGAGATCTTGCGAACGGTAGCCAGCATGGTGGTTGGTAAGCCAGGCGGACAGTAGCGATCCCGGCAGCCATCGGGGACAGAAGCCGAGCGCGCGACGCCGGAACGACAGGTGCAGGCCTAGGCCTCCAGTGCGCCGTCAGGATTGCGCTTGACCACCATCAGCGTGATGTCGTCGTGCTGGGGCGCGTCTCCCACATGATACTCGATTGCCTGGAAGATGCCATCGACAATCGTGCGGGCGGACAGATGACGCAGTTGGCGAACGATTTCCAGCAGGCGCTGCTCACCGAATTCCTCATCCGCAAGGTTAACCGCTTCGGACACGCCGTCGGTGTAGATGACAAGGATGTCCCCGGGCGCAATGGCGACATGTGCCTGCTGTTGGGTGCTGCGCTTCATCAGACCCAGGGCCAGACCGGGACCATCCAGCCATTCCTGCGCGTCGCTGGCGCGCAGAAGAAGCGGCTGGTTGTGGGCGCAGTTGACGAAGTCCGCTTCCCCGGTGGCGGGGTCCAGCAGCAACAGGAAAGCGGTGGCGTAACGGTTGCCAGGAGTGCTGGCGAAGAGGAGTTCGTTCGCTTCGCGGGCAATGGATTCCAAAGTGGGCTCATGGTCAAGCAGGGCACGCAACGTCGCCTGCATGTTGGCCATCAGCAGCGCGGATCCAATTCCCTTCCCCGCCACGTCAGAAACCACATACAGCACCTTGTCGCCCCCGTCGCGACGCAGGGCCATGCCGTCGAAATAGTCGCCGCCCACCTGGCGCGCCTGACGGTTGCGGGCAGCAACGTCCCAGCCTGGAGGGATGGGCATCTTCTTGGGGAACAAATCCTGCTGGATGCCCGCGGCCAGGGCGAGTTCGCGCTCAATCTCGCGGGCGCGAAGGGCTTCGTCGACAAACCAGGCGTTATCAATGGCGCCGGCCGCGCGGCTGGCAAGGGTCAGGCCGAACTCCAGGTCCTCCTGGCTGTAGGGCTGATTGCGCAGGCGGAGTCCGCAAAGCACCAGGCCAATGGTGCGCTCGTTTGACCGCAGCGGTATCAGCATTGAACCGGGAGGCACCCCAAGCTGGCGCAGCCACTCCAGGCTGCCGTCCTGGCCCAGCAGGACCGCCTCAGTGATATGGGGGTAGTGCGAGGCGATCGCCTCAAGTTGCGCGAAGGTGAAGCCGCGTGCGCGAAACACATCGTCATGGCCCTCCCGCCAGGTATGGACGGCATAGCGCGCAATGGCCCAACGCCCGGCCAAGGTGAGCGCCAGCAGTTGGACGATCTCATCAACGTCCAGGACCGAGGTAAGCCCGCGACCGAAGTCCAACAGAGCGCGCAGTTCCTGCAGGCGCTGGTTCAGCTTCTCGTTGAGCTGCTGCGATTCCTGGTGGGCGAGGGCGCTGGAGATGACGCTGGCCCCGATGCCTAGCAGCACTTGCAGGTACGGGCTGTTGGAGGCGGCGGCATGGCCGTCACTCAGCGCCACATAGCCATAGGGTTGCAACGCGTCACCAACAGGCAGCACGATGGGCAGCCCCAACTCGGCAGCGCTTTCAGGACGGAAGGGCTGAGTGGGATGGATGGCGACGGCGCCCTGCACCACGTTTACCTGCGTCAGGCCGGAGGCGTGACGCAGGGCAAACAGGCCGGACGCGGCGCCGCTTTGGGCAATGGCCATGGCCAGCAGGTGCTGGCAGATGTCGTCCAGGCGAAGTGTGGCGTTGAGTTCCTGAAGTCCGCGCAGCAGTTGGCCGACGGGCGTTTCGGGTGCGGAGGGAAGGGGCGTGGCATTCGCCGCGCCCGCCGGATGAGGCGGGCGGGTATCGTTGGGGGGTGAGGCGTCGCTGTCCATAGGCGCACCGCGCGGGCAGCGGATCCACAGGCAAAACCTCTGGTGCGCGCACGGATCCGCGCCAGACTTCATTGTGCCGGATTCCGAGGGCGGATGGTGAAGGCACTGCCATCCCAGCCCGCCTTCCACCAAGGGAACCGCGCAGGTGACTGGTAGAATGGAAGCTGCAGGAGAGCAAAGCAACCATGGCCGCAAGCAAGCGTCGGAAGAGCGTGGCGTGTAATGTGGGGGGCGTTTGGGTGGGCGGCAACCACCCCATCGTCGTGCAGTCGATGACCAATACGGATACGGCTGACACCACCGCCACGGCGAATCAGATCATGGAACTCGCCCGCGCCGGAAGTGAGATTGTGCGCATCACGGTGAACACCGCGGCGGCGGCGCAGGCTGTGCCCACAGTCGTGGACACCATCCGCGCGTTCGGTTTCCAGACGCCCATTGTGGGCGACTTCCACTACAACGGCCACCTCCTGCTGAAGCAGTATCCAGACTGCGCGCGGGCGCTGGCAAAGTATCGCATCAACCCCGGCAATGTGAATATCGGCAAGAAGCACGATGACAATTTCCGCACCATGATTGAGGCGGCGATTGAGTACAACAAGCCGGTGCGGATCGGGGTGAATTGGGGATCTCTGGACGGCGAATTACTGACGCGACTGATGGACGAAAACGCCCTGCTGGCGGAGCCCAAGGACGCGCGAGACGTCACGATGGAGGCGATGGTGCAAAGCGCATTGCTGAGCGCCGAAGCCGCTGAGCGCCACGGCTTGCGTCATGACCAGATTATCCTTAGCGCCAAGGTGAGCACCGTACAGGACCTGATTGACGTGAACCGCGGGCTGGCCGCGCGCTGCGACTACCCCTTGCACCTGGGGCTGACTGAGGCGGGGCTGGGCGCCAAGGGCATTGTGGCAACCACGGCGGCCCTGTCCATTCTGCTGCAGGAGGGCATCGGCGATACCATTCGCGCCTCGCTCACGCCGCTTCCCAACGGGGACCGCACCGAAGAGGTGATGGTGTGCCAGCAGGTGCTGCAGTCCCTGGGATTGCGCAGCTTTACCCCACAGGTGGCCGCCTGCCCAGGTTGCGGACGCACCACCAGCACCTTCTTCCAGGAAATGGCCGATGACATCCAGCGCTATCTCCGCGAGCAGATGCCCGTCTGGCGCGAGCAGTACAAGGGCGTGGAAGAGCTGAAGGTAGCCGTGATGGGTTGTGTGGTGAATGGACCCGGCGAGTCAAAGCACGCCGATATTGGCATCTCGCTGCCCGGCACCTTCGAGGAACCGAAAGCGCCAGTGTACATGGATGGCAAGCTATTGCGGACACTGAAGGGCGACGGCATCGTGCCTGAGTTCATCGGGATTCTGAACGACTACGTGACGCGCCGCTACGGCGTGAAGGCGGAAGAACCCGTTGCCGCTGAATAGGCGCGGGGGAGGCAAGATGGCGCGCGTCAAGTGCCCGCCCCGCGGTGCGGGGCATCGGGGCATGGTGCTGGCTGCGCTGCTGGCGCTGGCCTTGTTGCTGGCTGGTTCCTGCCGCCCGCCCGCGCCACAAGGCGACGCCCAACGCCCATCCCCGCAGGCCATCGCTGCCTGGCAAAGCCGCAAGTTCGGGATGTTCATCCACTGGGGCTTGTACTCCATCCCGGCCGGGGTGTGGAAGGGTGAGCGCGTCACAGACATCTACAGTGAGCAGATCCTGCTGCGCGCACCCATCCCCTTGGCCGACTACAAACCGCTGGCCAGCCAGTTCAACCCCACCGCATGGGACCCCAAAGCCATCGCCCGTCTGGCCAAGGAAGCCGGGATGCGCTTCATCGTCATCACCAGCAAACACCACGATGGGTTCAGCCTGTTTCGCACCCGGCAGTCGCGCTTCAATGTGATGGACGCAACCCCCTATGGCCGCGATGTGATTCAGGAGTTGGCCGACGCTACCCGCGCGGAGGGCCTCTCGTTCGGAGTCTACTTTTCGTCCATTGACTGGCACTGGGGTTCCGTTCCCGACAAGCGAAATAACAACCCCATCCCCAAGGAGTTGGAGGACCTCAACGTCGCCCAGTTACAGGAACTCACCAGCAACTACGGCCCCCTAAGCGAGATCTGGTTCGACATGGGAGACCCCACCCCGCAGCAGAGCAAACGCTGGGCCGACACCGTTCATGCCGCCCAACCCGACTGTATGGTCAGCGGGCGCGTCTTCAATCACCAGGGCGACTTCACTGTCATGGGCGACAACGCCATCCCCACCCACATCCTCGACGAGCCATGGCAGACGCCAGGGTCAATCTTCCACGAGACCTGGGGCTATCGGAGTTGGCAGCAGCGCGAAGACCTCCCCGGCAAGGTGCGCGAGCATTTGCTGAACCTGGTGAAGGTAGTGAGCCGGGGCGGGAACTATCTGCTGAACATCGGCCCTCGCGGCGACGGCAGCGTGGTTGAGTATGAGGCGGCGGTTCTGCGCTCTATGGGACGCTGGCTGGCGTTGAACGGAGAGGCCATCTACGATACGCAGCCGCAGCCCTTTCAGCAGGTAGGCTTCGGGTATGTGACGCGTAAGCCAGGCAAGCTGTACCTGCTGGTGACTGACTGGCCACGGGATGGGCGGCTGGTGCTGCCTTCGATGCGGAACCCCATTCGCAAGGCTTACTTCCTGTCCGATAGCTGGAAGAACGCGCTGGACGTAGCCAGCGAGGCCGATGGCCAGGTGCTGCTCGCCCAAGCGCCAGCCCTGCCAGAGCCGGTGACGGTGCTGGTGGCGGAATACGACGGCGAACTCAGCCTGGCCGCGCCCCTGCCGCCCGCCAGCCCAGACGAAGCGCTACCCCTGATGCGTAGCGATGCGCGCGAGTTCTTCCACTACAATGGCCGCAGCTACTACGAAAAGCCAAAGCTATACAAGCTGGAGTGGCGCTTCCAGGTTCCCGCCGACGGCGACTATGTGGTGGAGGCGATGCTGGGCGGGGCAAAGCAGCCCAGGAACATCGAACTGGACATCAACGGCAAGGCCAGTCGTCATGAAATTCCAGCGGGCTTCTCTGGCGACGGCCTGGCCACCTGGGCGCTAGCCACCCACCGGCTGCGGCAGGGCCAGGACTACACCTTGACACTGACGCCGCCACGTCCCTTCGCGAAAGGAACCCCGCTTGGCGTGGAGGCGGGCGACCTCCGGATGGTCCGCGTGACTCCCGGCCAGGGTGAAGTCCTCAGCCCGCAGCGCTAGCGGCTTGCCGCGGCGCCGCCAGATCTCTCACCGTCCTCAGCCGAACCGCTGGCCGTCCCAACCGCTTCTGCAGCAGGCCGCTACAGCGTTCGCGGTCGCCACAACAAGGTGACCAGACGGATGTCGATGTCCGCCTTTCGCGGCTTGATGGCGATAGGCTCCAATTCCTCCAACAGCGGGTCCATTTGCTGGGCAATGGCGTCGGACTGAGACTGCAGTTCCTGCAGCAACTCGTCCCGTTGCGCGATGAGTTGATCGAGCTTCTCACCCGCGAGGGCAGCGTCCTGCGATTCCTTCTGCGAGCGACCGTAGCCACGGGCGGCCGTGGATCCGCCGCGCGCCGCGCGCGTCGCCATGCTTCCGCGACCACCCCCGAAGATGGCGCCCAGAAAGGCGGCGCCGACATTGCTCACCATGTCCACCTGGGCCTTGCGCACGTCCGCCTGCTCCTTGGCCACGCGCTGCTGGGCGGCGAAGATGCGCTCGTCCAGCTTCGCCACCCGATCACCGTACCGGGCGCGCAATGCGGCCACTTTCTGGTCGCGCTGCTCATGCGCAATTTGCCGGAGGTGGATGCGGAAGTCGCGTTCCGATTCGCCAGGCTTAGAGGTGACCCCGAAGGTCTTGCTGCGAAGAAGAGTGAGCGATAACCGGGATTGCCATTGACGAACCGCGTCGTCAATTAGCCCACGCGTTCGCCGTGAATCCATCAGCCCGGTGGGAGGGGCAAGGAACCTCGCGTTTGCTACGGGCTGGTTATGCAATTCCTTCGGATTCACGGGAATGGTCTCTGCGTCATCCAGGCAAACGGGGACTGGCCCACCTTCAATCCGGCAGTAGATCCCGGTGGTCTCCAAATGATCCACTGGCGGATTCACACGGTGGAACCCAACTCGGGCGAAGAGGCCGAGCCCAAGTTCGTACGTCACACTGGCGCCACTCGGCGCCGGCAGAAAGAACTCATCGATCCCAGGGCCTAGTGCCGGACGGTGCTTAAGGAGCCCAGCCGCATCGTTGGAAGGCGGCGAAGTCGACCAGATGGAGGCG
>JALOKO010000128.1 GCA_025456495.1 Bryobacterales bacterium
GCACCGGCGTCGTAGCTGTTCCACCAGCGATGGACCTGGCCTGTCAACGCTACTTTGGGGAAGTACGCACTGCGAGCCGTTGTGATGGCCCCTTCCATGGCCCGCAGGCCTGCCTCAAGCTTGTTCCAATCCGGATTGAATTCATAGGCCGCTCCCACCATCTCGCCGAGATCCCCCGCAAAGCTGACGTTGGGCAGTTCTTCATCCACAGGACGCACCGTCTCGTCCCACGCCATACCCATGGTGTAGGCAAGTGCAGCCTCCGTTGCGGCTTCATTCCGCGCCAGTGCGGTCACCATGGAGCGCAAGCTCTCCAACGCTAACTTGTTGTCCAGGTAGTCCAACTTGTTCACTCGCTCTGAGCCGTTCTTGTACAGGGACTCAGTCAATTCCAGAGTCACCTCCAGCCGAGTGACCGTATCGTCCCCCAACTGGCGCAGGCGACGCGCCAATACGGCGCCATAGTAGAGCCGGACCACGCTATCGGTAATTTCCAGATCGGTGCGGTGCTGCTCCGCACGGGCAGCATCAATGCCTCCCTTGGCCTGTTCGCGATAGCCCTTGCGCATGCCGCCGTCGAACAGCAGCAAGGTCCCATTCACTGAGGTAACGGCAACCGTCGGGTCAATCAACCGCACCTCCTGCGGTGGGATGGGGAACATCTGCATGGACGTGGACACCTGTTGGCCGGGGAATGCCACCGGCATCTGAATGGGGGCTGGGGGGAAACCTGGTCCGAAGGCATTGGCGGGCACGGTGACCACCGCTGAGCCCCCGGGCACTTGAATCGATTGGGGAGGAATTACCATCTGGCTGGCAGGGAACAAAAAGTTGAGCGCCTCATCCAAGCGAGTGACACCCACCTTGGCGCTCACCTGCGGCCAGTATCCGGCCAGGGTTTGCCGGTGCTGCGCTTCCGCCATTTCCAGCGCAAAGCGGGAAGCGGGGCGGCGCTTGTTGTTTGCCATCGCGGTCTGCAGGCACTGCTGCAGGGTCATCACCTTCGGCTGATGCGGGGTGGCCATAGGCCCCTCGGCCTTGGCGGCTGGCGCCGTCAATAGTAGGATGGCCATTGCCCATCCAGCAATCGGCTGACTCCTTGTCATGAGTATGTCTCCTTCGTTCGCGGGTGATGCGCACGTTCGCGCCCCCTGCGTTTCTGGCCTGTTGCCCCGCGACAGAATCTCAAAGTACTGCCGCCTCAGTGGGCACTGGCGCTTCGTCATGCACCGGCGCTTCGTCATGCCCTGGCGTGTTGGCGGACACTGCCGAAGCATCCGCGGGCCTCGCGCGACGTGGGGCGCCCCACCGCAACAGGGCTTCCCGGAGCGCCGCAAGGCTAACCGGCTTGGTGAGAAAGTCGTTCATGCCTGCGTTCAGGCAGGTCTCCCGGTCAGTGAGGGTGGCTGAGGCCGTAAGGGCCACAATCGGTAAATCCGCTAACGGTGAACTGGCTGCGCGAATCTCCCGCGCTGCCTCTGTCCCGTCCATGTCCGGCATCCACATGTCGAAGATGGCCAGGTCATAGCTGGCTTCGTGTGCTTGCGCCACTGCCGCCGCACCATCACTCACCACATCCACCTCACAGCCCATTGAAGCCAGCATGCGCTTCACGACAATCTGGTTGACGGGGTTGTCCTCTGCAACCAGCACCCGCAGTCCCCCTAGCCGCTGCTCGGCCGCATCCGGAACCTGAGGGGTTGCCTGGGTGGGAATCACCGCGGGAAGAGTGACGGTGAACGTAGACCCCTCTCCCGCCACACTATTCACCGAGATCCTGCCGCCCATCGCGTCCACCAGTCGATTGGAGATCACCAGCCCTAAGCCAGTGCCTCCGAAACGACGGTTGGTGGATGCGTCCAGTTGTTGGAAGGCGCGGAAGAGCTGTCCGATCTTCTCGTCTGGAATGCCAATCCCGCTGTCGGTGACACGAATCTGGATGGAGTCGCAGGCGTCGCCCCCTGTGCCCGGCTGCACTTCCACCTCCATCTGAACAGCGCCTTCCTCAGTGAACTTGATGGCGTTGCTCACCAGGTTGGCAATCACTTGGCGGACGCGAGTTCCGTCTCCCTGCAGCAGCGGCGGAAGCTTTGGGTCGATCCTCACATCGAAGCCGATGTGCTTTTCCTTGGCCTTCGGGCGGAAGAGTTCGGCGCCCCATTCAATCGCCTCGCGCAACGAGTAAGGCGCCGATTCCAACTCCAACTTGCCGCACTCGATCTTGCTGTAATCCAGGACATCACCAAGGATCTTGGCCAGCGTTTCGCCGGAAGCGCGGATCAGGCGCACCATGCTGCGTGAGTCGTCGCTGAATTCCTTTTCCTCCAACAGGGCGCTCAAGCCCAGCACTCCGTTCAGTGGCGTGCGGATTTCGTGACTCATATTGGCCAGGAACTCGCTCTTGGCCAAGGCTGCGGTTTCGGCATCCTTGCGCGCACGCTCAAGGTCCAGCTCCATCAGCTTGCGGTCAGTAATGTCCAGGATGAAGGCCAGCATATGCGGCACGCATTCGATGGTGACCACACGCAACCACAACAGACCCGTCCGCTGGTCTCCGTTGGCATCGCGATGGACCACCTCCACGGCATCCACGCCACCGAAGGCGGTGAGCATTTTCTGTAGCGATTCGAACTCCGCCTCACTTGGAATCCATCCAAGCTCCACCAGGTTCTTGCCCGAGAGTTCTTCATTGGATAACCCCGCCATCCGCTCCAGTGCGGGGTTTGCCTGCAGGCAGCGTCCATCCAATGTGCTGAGGCTGATGCCGATCGGGCTGGCCTCGAAGATGGTGAGCAGCGCCTTTTCGGCCCGGCGCAGTTCCACGGTGCGCTGGGCCACCATCCGATCCAGCGAATCCATTTGCTCAACCGTACGGCGGCTGACGTCCCACTTACGCGCAAGCGCGTGCGCCATCTGCGAGACTTCAATGTTGTCGAAGGGCTTCTTCAGAATCAGAAGATTGTCTGATTGTCCAAGGCGCCGCCGCATGTCTGCCCACGAATAGTCCGAGTACGCTGTGCAGACCACAACCTGCAGGTCCGGCGCTACCCGCCATAAATGCTCAATGGTCTCCACGCCATCCCAACCGGGTGGCATGCGGATATCCACAAAAGCCACGGAGTAGGGCTGACTGGATTTCAGTGCGGCCTCCACCTTTGCCAGCGCCTCCTGGCCCTGGTACGCCGAGTCCAAATCAAAGGTGGATTTCTCAGTGACTACGGATTCGAACAGCATCGATTCCTCAGCGTCCAGGTCCACGCTGGGGTTGCTGTCAGCGGCCAGAATCTTGCGGAAGTCCTCGTGGATGGCTTGGTTGTCGTCCACGATGAGAATGCGCGGTTGAGAGGGGTGCGGTTCCGCTGGAGGTACAAGCGCCATTGAAGATCCTTATCAATCAACCCCGGTGGCCGCTCCGGTCACCAGGGGTGACAGACACGCAGGCTGCGTGTCTCACAACGCCCATATCGGAATCGGGAGGTGATTCTTTAGCGGGGGGCGGCAATGCCCGGGGTTGCCCGGTTCAGTTGTCCAGAAACAGCTCACCGAAGCGAGGCGCGTGTTGGTGGAACCAGGCCGAAATGGCGCGGAAGTCTTCCTCGCGTGAGGAAGCGTGGGGAGCGTGAATTCCCAGGATCTCCAGCAGGACGGCTGGGCTTTCGGTGGCGCCGTGCAGATAGGTGCCCATCACGTTCCCGTGCCGCAAGCCCTCGGCCTCGCCAGTGTCCAGGGTGGCGAACGGGCTTGGCCGCGGCTGCGTCAACTGGGTTTGACCCAGGTGAATCTCGTAGCCCGCAAAGAGACTTCCTCCTGGGGTACGGGCTTGCACACAACGGACGGTCTTCTGCGGGGCAAGCGTGGTGCGCAAAGGCAACAGGCCCAAACCCTCCGCCTCGCGCTGATGGGACTCCATTGCAAGTGGATCCGCAATCCACTCGCCCAGCATCTGCATGCCGCCGCAAATCCCTAGCACAATGGCGCCCTGCCGCGCCTGCGTGCACACCCATGCATCCAGGCCTTGTGCGCGCATCCAGGCCAGGTCATCGATGGTGTTCTTGGTGCCCGGCAGAATCACCGCGCGGAAGTGTTGCGAAACCGGCGCATCCAGCCAGGATGCGTTCCGCAACAGCCGAAAGTCAGTGGTGTTGGAAATGCGCGGAAAGCGGATGATCGCCACGTCCGGCGCGGGTTGCGCTTGTTGCGTGGCCGGAAGACTGAGGCTGTCTTCGTCGTCCACATGCAGGCCGTCGGCGAATGGGAAAACGCCCAGGCAGGGCAGCCCGGTACGCTGCTCCAAAATGTCCCGGCCTTCGTCGAACAGCGAACGATCCCCGCGAAACTTGTTCACGGCGAACGCGCGCAGCAGCGCCCGCTCGTCGGGCTCCAGCAGCGACACGGTCCCAATCAGTGACCCGAAAACACCGCCCCGCTCAATGTCGCTCACCAGCAGCGAAGCCGCGCCAACACGGGTGGCGAGCCCGAAGTTCACCAAGTCAACAGGGCGCAAATTCAATTCCGCCACACTGCCAGCTCCCTCAATGACGATCACCTCGAAGCGGGCGGCGAGATCCTCGTAGGCATCCAGCACCTGATGCCGCAACCAATCCACATGCTGGTAGTAGCCCCTTGCCGGCAGGGTCTTCCAGACCTTTCCGTGTACCACCACCTGGCTGCCCGTCGCGGAGTTGGGCTTCAGCAGGATGGGGTTCATGGCCGGCTCAGGCTCCAGTCCGCAGGCCCATGCCTGGGCCACCTGCGCGCGGCCGATTTCGCCGCCGCCAAGGCAGGGGTAGGAGTTGTTCGACATGTTCTGCGCCTTGAACGGTGCGACGCGAACGCCGCGCTCACGCAGCCATGCACAAATCGCGGTCGCCATCCAGCTCTTCCCCGCGTGGGAGGATGTGCCTCCAATGAAGATCGCCCGGGCCATCAGAATCTCCTACGCACCAGCCACACCAGATAGGGTCCGCCCAGCAGGGCCATCAGGGCGCCGGCGGGCAGTTCCGCGGGCGCGATCACCAATCGACCCAGGGAGTCCGCCGCCGCCAGAAGGGCGCCGCCCAGCAGAAACGAACAGGGCAGCAACACCCGGTAATCGGCGCTGAAGCGGGAGCGGACGATGTGCGGAATCACCAGTCCGACGAATCCGATGGGCCCAGAGAGCGCGATGGCGCCGCCAGTGAGAACGGATCCGCACAGGAAGCCTGTTCGCATGAGTTGCTTGGGGGAAGCCCCGCGCGAAGCGGCCCACGCCTCCCCCACCATCATCAGGTTCCACTGACGCGCATTGCGCAGCAGGTGGACCGCCACCACAATCACCACCAGGGCAAACACACCCAACGCGGAGAAAGAAATGGAATCCAGGTTGCCCAGCAGCCAGTGCGTGATGGAGAGCGAGCGGGCATCGGGCGCGACGCTGTGAATCAGCAGGATGAAGGCAGAGCAGACGCCGTTCAACGAGATTCCGGTCAGCAGTAGCCGGACGCTGGAAAGCTGCCCCTGCTGCTGGCTGACGGCGGCAACCAGAAAGAGCACCAGCGCCGCCCCCGCCAGCGCTCCCATCCATGTGGCGGGCAAACCGAGGACGGCGGGCAGGCGGAACGCCAAGGCAAGGATGGCGCCCAGCGAGGCTCCGGCCGACACGCCCAGGGTGTACGGGGTTGCCAGGGAATCGCGCAGCATTGCCTGAAACAAGGCACCAGCCAGCGCCAGCGCGCCTCCCACCAGCAGCCCAAGCAGCGTGCGTGACAGTCGCAACTCCACCAGGATGGGATAGTCAGGCGACTGTTTGGCAAGCACCGCCTCCCAGGAAATGGGTCCCGGCCCCACCCAGGGCAGCAACAGCAGCGCCGCGACGAATGCTGCCGCGCAAACGGCAATCCACCGGAACTCAGGCAACGGGTTCATCGATAGGCCACCCATCGCTGCCCGCTGGCGGTGGTTTCCACGCGGAGTTGCGGCGAAAACCAGCGCATCCAGTCCTGGCGATTCCAAGCCTCTGAGACGGGCATATCCGCCTCCAGGGCATTGCCCCGCAGCACCAGGATGCGCGAGCAGTGGGCGAGGGCGAGGTTCAGGTCGTGGGTGACGGCAATACACAACGCCCCTGCGGAAGCCTCCTCTTTCAGCAGGCGGAAGCAGTGCAGTTGCTGTTCCAGGTCAAGGAACGTGGACGGCTCGTCCATCAGCAACACGCGGGCCTGCTGGGCCAGACAGGCGGCCAGCAACACGCGCTGTCGCTCACCACCGCTGAGCGTGGAGAAGTGACGATGCCGAAGCGCCAGACAGTCCGCGCGAGCCAGGGCCGCATGGACAGCGTCTACATCGGCCGCGGATTCCATCCACCGATCGGCCTGCGCGTAGCGGCCCATCAGCACGATCTGCTCCACCTGAAAGGGCAGGTCCGCACGGACCCCCTGTGGTAAGTGGCACAGCAGTTGCGCACGCTCCGCCGCGGGGATTGTCAACAAGGGTCGGTCCCGCAGGCGGACCTCTCCGGCATCGGGCGTGCGCAGACCCGCCAGCAAATCCATCAGGGTGCTCTTGCCCGCCCCATTGCTGCCCAGAAGGGCAAGGAACTCTCCACCGGTGGCGTGGAAGCTGACATCGCGCAACACGGCTCGGCCGGGAAAGGAAAAGCGGAGTTGGTGGGCGGAAAGGGCGCTCTCGCTCATGGCGCCGCATCCCCCTGAGGAGACGCAGCCAACGTAACGGCAAGGAAATCCACAACCTCCAGCATGCGCGGACCCGGCACTGTGAATGACGGTGAGAAGACGGGCACTACGCGCCGTTGGCGGACGGCTTTCAGTTCCTTGCGCACCGCCCAGGGGCTGAGAACGCGGGCCCGCAACTCGGGCGTTCCCTCGGGCCGGTCTCCCATCGCGCCTGCATCCAGAATGAAATCCGGATCCAGGCGAAGCACCGTCTCCAGCGAGATGCGGGGATAGGCGGGCAGACCGCGGTCCTCCAGGACGTTCACGCCTCCCGCCGCCTCCAGAAGCTCGCCCAGATAGGAGCCGGGCCCGGCCGCGATCAGGCCCGTCAGAGAATCCGGGTCACGCCCCACAATCATCAACGTGCGGGTGGCTTTGCCGCGCGTGCGTTCCTGCGCCCTCAGGATGCCTTGCTGGATTCGCTTCGTCAGTGCCAGCGCTGCCTCTTCCGCACCCGCGGCGGCCCCAATCTGGTGGATGGCCGTTAGCGCATCGGCCATCGACCCCGACGGCACTTGCATGGATCGCAGCCCGAGAGCGTGAAGGCGGGTTTTGGCCTCAGAGGCGTCTTCGTTCAGGATCACCAGATCAGGCCGCATGCGCAGGATGTGTTCCACATCCGGTTTGCGATAACTGCCGATGCGCGGAAGGGTCTGCGCCTCCGGCGGGAACTTGCAGTAAGTGGAAACGCCCACCACCCGGGGTCCCGCCCCAATGGCAAACAGGGTTTCCGTGATGCTGGGAGAAGTACTGACAATGCGTTGAGGCTGCGCGTACGCGCACCCGGCCGCCAGCAATGCCAGCAGCAGGATGCGCGTCACGATGGATGCGTACGGCTGTTTCATGGTTAGCACGGATGGGTCATCGTTAGAACTGCAGGTTCAACCCAACCAAGCCCACCGCGCCGGGCGCAAGCCAGCCCGAATGGTAGTAGGTTTGGTTGAACAGATTGTCCATCTTGCCATAGAGCCGGGCCGACCGGCGCTCACCCTCCCAGACGAGGTAGCTGGCTACCAGGTCCGTCTTGTTAAAGGAGGGATTGGTGAAGGCACGGGAACGGCCGGCGGCGAAATAGAAATCGAAGGACCCCGACATGGCGATAAAGTCTACCGTGGTGTTGAAGCGCCGCGTCCAGTGATGCGACAGCACATAGCTCCAGACGTGGTTGTGGATGCGGCCCGGAACAAAGAAGCCACGGACGCTGATGTCCCTGTCCTGATTGGCGTTGACGTGGGTATAGGCAACGTTGACCAGGGTGGAGCGGGTGAGTTTGGCCTCCACGCCCAGTTCCACCCCGCGTGAGATGCCACCAGAGCCATTGATGTAGCCGATGAAGCGGCCGAAGGGATCCGTGGCTGCATCGATGCCTCCACTGGAGTCAAAGCCCGTCAAGGATACCGCGCGGCTGTAGAACCAGGTGGCCGACGCGCGCACGCGATTGCCGAACAGATACTGGTCAACGCCGGCGTCCACATTGTTGTAGCGGTCAGGACCGAGGCGCGGATCGCCATAGGCCGTGAAGCGCACTTCGCCAGTGGCTGGCACTGCGCCAAAGCCGCCGCCGAAACGCTCATATAAGGCTGGGGCACGATAGGCATTTCCCACATGGGCGCGGACCTTGGTGTTGCTGGTAGGGATGAGGTAAGAGACAGAGAAGTCTCCGGTGAGCGCCCTGGGTGGCGCATTCAGTTGGAACGAGTCGTAGTTGTTGGCTGTGCCTGTCAGTTCGAACACCGGCCGCTGGAGAGCGAAGGCCTGGGCGCGACCGGAGGCCACAATCTGAAGACGCCGGTCCAGCAGCGAGACCTGAGAGGAGAAGTATCCGGCATGGGCGCCCTGCGTGATGTTGGTCCGCGTTGCCACTCGATTGGGCACGGGGAGGTTGTTGTCCTGACGGTCCAGATAG
>JALOKO010000129.1 GCA_025456495.1 Bryobacterales bacterium
TGGCCAACGAACAGGTGGTGAACGGGCGATGTTGGCGGCATGAAGACCAGGTGGTGGAGCAGCGGGAATTAGAGCAATGGTTCCTGCGGATCACCGATTATGCGGATGACCTGCTGGCCGATATCCGGAAACTGGATGGAGGCTGGCCGGAGCGCGTGCTGACGATGCAGCGCAACTGGATTGGACGATCCGAAGGCACCGAAGTGGACTTCACGCTAGAGGACCCGGCCGCCGTGGAACCCACGCGCATCCGTGTATTCACCACGCGCGTGGACACCATCCATGGGGCCACCTGCGTCATCCTCTCACCGGGGCACGGCCTGGTGCAGCGGCTTTGCGACGAAGCGCAGCGCGCCGAAGCCAAACGGATGATGGATGAGGCCAAGCGCAAGGATCCCGGGGATGTAGAGAAAGAGGGCTTTTTCACGGGCCACTACGCCACCAACCCCTACAACGGAGAGCGAACCCCGATCTGGGTGGGTAACTTCGTGCTGATGGGGTATGGCACGGGGGCGATTATGGCTGTGCCGGCGCATGACCAGCGCGACTTCGAGTTCTGTCGCAAGTACGGGATTGCGGTGCGTCCGGTGGTGAAGCCGGTGGATGGGGAACTGGCCTTGGAGCCGGGCATGGACGCGGCGTTTGAAGACTACGGCATTGCGGCGGTGGCTGGCGAATTCAGCGGCCTGCGCAGCGAAGAGGCCAAACGCCAAATGACTGCCAAGGCCGAGCAGGAAGGCTTCGGCAAGGGAGCAGTGACGTACCGCATCAAGGATTGGGGAATTTCCCGCCAGCGCTACTGGGGAACTCCGATCCCGATGGTGCATTGTCAGCATTGCGGCGTCGTGCCGGTGCCGGATGCGGAACTACCGGTGCAATTGCCACAAGACATTCACCTGGCCGATGTGAAAGGCAGCTCGCCGCTGGCGCAGGTGTCGGACTTTGTGAACACCACCTGCCCGACATGCGGCGGCCCTGCCCGACGGGAAACCGACACGATGGATACCTTTATTGATTCCAGTTGGTACTTCTATCGCTATTGTGACGCGCGGAACGACGAGGCCCCCTTCGGCAAGGACATCGTGAACTACTGGTTTCCCATTGACCAGTACATCGGGGGCATTGAACATGCCATTCTGCATCTGATCTATTCGCGGTTCTGGACGAAGATGATGCGGGACCTGGGCCTGATTGCATGGGACGAGCCGGTGACGAATCTGTTCACCCAGGGCATGGTGATTAAGGACGGGGCCAAGATGTCCAAGAGCAAGGGCAATGTGGTGGACCCGGATCTGATCGTGGGCCAATACGGCGCCGACACCTGTCGCATGTTTTCGCTGTTCGCGGCGCCGCCGGAAAAGGAGCTGGACTGGCAGGAATCGGGCGTGGAAGGGCAGTACCGCTTCCTGGGCCGGGTCTACCGCTTCGTGATGCGGAATCTCGACAGCGCCAACACAGTTGCGGAGGGCCTGACGCCAACCGCTGCTGACCGGAAGGCCCTGCGTAAGCTGCACCAGACCATCCGCAAGGTGACCGACGACTTTGAGACGCGCTGGCACTTCAACACCTCCATCGCCGCGATTATGGAGTTGATGAACGAATTGCAGTCGCTGGAGGCCGACCTGAGCCCGGTAGCGCTGGGCGAGTGTTGCCGGGCAGTAGCACAACTATTGGCGCCCTTCGCGCCTTACCTGGCACAGGAGCTTTGGACACTGCTGGGCGGAAGGGATCTGGTATTCAAGCAAGCATGGCCCGCTTTCCAGGAGGAACTGGCGCGCGAGGACGAAATCGAAGTTCCCCTGCAGGTGAACGGCAAGCTACGGTCGCGGCTGACGGTAGCGCCCGGAACGCACCGGGAGCAACTGGAAGCGTTGGCGCTACAGGACGCCAAGGTGGCCGAGTGGGTAGGCGGAAAGCCCATCGTGAAAGTGGTGGTGGTTCCAGATAAACTGGTGAACATCGTCGTACGCGGATAGCGCAAAAAAGGAGTTGCGGGAGTATGGAACAACAGGATCAGGGACGTCGCTCATTCTTGAAGTCCACAAGCGTTGCCGCTGCGGGGGCCTTCGCCACTGGCAAGGTGCTGGGGGCAAATGACCGGGTGAATGTCGCCTACGTGGGCATGGGGCGTATGGGCCGGGGCAACCTGGAGGTTTCCCAGAAGCACGCCGAGGTGCGCGTGGCGGCGGTTTGCGACGTTTACCAGCCGCATCTGGAAATGTCCGCGGCGATGGCCCGGCGCTTTGGCCATCGTGAGGTGAAAGAGGTAAAGGATTACCGCGACATCCTGGCGGACAAGTCCATCGACGCAGTTTGCATTTCGACGCCCGACCACTGGCACGCCTGGCAAACGGTTGAGGCCTGCAAGGCGGGCAAGGACGTGTACGTGGAGAAGCCCATTAGCGTCACGATCGACGAGGGCCAGAAGATGGTGCAAGCGGCCCGGAAATACAACCGGGTGGTGCAGGCGGGCACGATGCAGCGGTCTGGCATCCATTTTCAGCAGGCCAGTGAGATTGTCCGCAGCGGCAAGCTGGGCAAGGTGGGCACGGTGAAGACGTGGAACTGTGGCGTGGCGAAGCCGCAAGGCATTGGCAACCCCGCGGATGGCGCTCCGCCGGCGGGTCTGGATTGGGATCTCTGGCTGGGTCCGGCGCCCAAACGGCCCTACAACGCCAACCGGTTTGGAGTGGATCCCAAAGCCTTCAGCCACTTCCGCTGGTTCTGGGACTACGCTGGCGGCATGATGACCGATTGGGGGGTACACGTGCTGGATATCGCCCTGATGGCCTTCGACAATCCGATGCCGGAGTATTGCTGCGCCACTGGCGGCAAGTTCTATCTCACGGATAATCGGGACACGCCCGACACGTTGCTGGTGAGCTATCGGTTTCCCCAGGGCTTCGTGGCTACCTATGAGAATCGCCACACCAGCAGTATCTGTCAGTTCGATAAGAGCTATGGAACGGTGTTCTATGGGACAGAGGGGACGCTGCATGTGGACCGCGGCGGCTACATGATTGTCCCGGAGAAGGGATCCAGTCTGCTGGAAGCCAAGGTGAACCGCTCCAACGATAGCAACTACGACCATTGGCGGAACTTCCTGGATTGCATGCGCACGCGGCAGCGCCCGATCAGCGACATTGAAGTGTGCCACAAGAGTACCGCCACCTGCCTGCTGGCCAACGTGAGCTATCGATCTGGCATGCGGGTGGATTGGGATTCCGCCAATGCCACGACGGTACAACCGGAAGCGCGCAAGTTCCTGTCACGCGAGGAGCGGGACCCCTGGAAGATCGTGGTGTAAGGCGAACCAGCGGAGTCTCCGTAGGACTCCCGGGTGCTTTGCCGTTCCAGCGCCTCCCGACATCCGTGTTAGCGTAGGAATGGAAGGCCAGCTTGCGGATGAGGGAGCGTATCGGATGGCGTCGGGCTACCGACTCGAGGCGGTAAACCTGGAAAAGCGCTTTGGTTCCGGAGAATCGAAGCTCACCCTGTTTGCGCAGTTGCGCTTTGTTGCGCATGCGGGGGAGAAGCTTGCGCTAGTGGGCGAATCCGGTGCGGGAAAATCCACGTTGCTGTATCTGCTGGGCGGTCTGGACCGTCCTACAGATGGGCAGATCTTCTACGGAGACACCGACATCACCCGCATGGACGAGCAGCGCCTTGCCGAGTTCCGCAATCGAACGTTGGGTTTTGTCTGGCAGACGCACTATCTGCTGCCGGAGTTCACGGCGCTGGAAAACGTCAGCATGCCGTTGCGCGTGCGCGGCGTAGGGCGACTGGAGGCCGAAAGCGCAGCGATGGAGCGCCTACGCGAGGTGGGCCTGGAGGCGCGCTGGCATCATCTTTCCGGAGAGCTTTCCGGCGGCGAGCAGCAGCGTGTGGTTCTGGCGAGAGCCCTGGTGGGCAAGCCCAAGGTGCTGCTGGCAGATGAACCCACTGGAAATCTGGACGCGCGTACCGGTGACCGCATCATCGGGCTGCTGGACGACCTGCACCGACAGCACGGGTTGATCTCAGTGTATGTCACGCACAATCTCTCATTCGCGAAACAGTGTGACCGCATCCTAGAGTTGAGAGAGGGGGCCTTGGTCCCCATGGAATAGGCCGCTTGCGGCGATCCGCCGCGGGCATCAAAAGGTGGTGGAAGGTTATGTTTGAACGCTACACAGAAAAGGCCCGAAGAGTGATCTTCTTCGCCCGCTATGAGGCAAGCCAGTTTGGCAGCCCGTACATTGAGACGGAGCATTTGCTGCTGGGCCTCTTGCGCGAGGATAAGGCGCTGGCCAACCGCTTCCTCCGTTCGCAGGCGGCCATCGAATCGATTCGCAAGCAGATTGAGGCCCATACCACCGTTCGCGAAAAGGTATCCACCTCAGTGGACCTGCCGCTGAGCCACGAGTGCAAGCGGGTATTGGCCTATGCCGCGGAAGAGGCGGAACGGCTGAGCCATAAGCACATCGGCACCGAACACCTGCTGTTGGGCTTGCTGCGCGAAGAAAAGAGCTTTGCCGCCGAGATTCTTCATGAGCGCGGGCTGCGTCTGGCTCAGGTGCGGGAAGAGATTGCCCGGTCAACCTCAGAGAAGATGACCTCCAGCCGTCCAAAAGAGAGTTCGCTGCTGGCTGAGTTCAGCAGGGATCTTACCCAGGCTGCCTCTGATTCCCAACTGGATCCGCTGATCGGGCGCGACTTCGAACTGGAGCGCGTCATTCAGATTCTGTGCCGCCGCACGAAGAACAACCCGGTGTTGATTGGGGAACCGGGCGTGGGCAAGACGGCCATCGTGGAAGGATTGGCGCAAAAGATCGCCGATGGCGACGTGCCCAGCTTCCTGGCCGACAAGCGGGTGCTGGCGCTGGACCTTAGCCTGATTGTTGCTGGAACGAAGTACCGTGGGCAGTTTGAGGAGCGCCTCAAGACCATCATGAAGGAACTGATGGAGAACCAAAACGCCATCATCTTCATTGATGAGTTGCACACGCTGGTGGGCGCGGGGTCAGCCGAAGGTTCGCTGGATGCCGCCAACATCCTGAAGCCTGCGTTGTCACGGGGCGAAATCCAGTGCATCGGCGCCACCACACCGGGGGAGTTCCGTAAGTCGATTGAGAAGGACCGGTCGCTCGAACGGCGCTTCCAGGCCGTGAAGGTGGCTCCGCCTAGCGAAGACGATGCCATTCGGATCCTGTTTGGGATCAAGGAAAAATACGAAAAATTCCACGCTGTGGCCTACACCGACGAGGCCATCACAACTAGCGTACATGCCTCCAACCGCTTCATTCCGGACCGGTTCCTTCCCGATAAGGCCATCGACCTGATTGACGAATCCGGCGCCCGAGTGAAGCTGCGTCAGACCAGTCTTCCGCCTGAAATTGCCGAGGTGCAGAAGCGGATCAAGTTCATTGTCCACCGCATGGAAGCGGCCATCGCCAACCACGAGTTTGAGAAGGCGCGCTTCTATTCGGACGAGGAGCGCAAGGAGCGGGAGAACCTGCGGGAACTGCGCGAGAAGTTCAATCTGGACGACACCTCCACCGGTCTGGTGACCAAGGACGACATCGAGGACGTGGTCGCGCGTTGGACCGGCGTTCCGATGACGGCAATCCGCGAAGAAGAAGTCAGTAAGCTGATGCGGATTGAGGAGGAACTGCACAAGCGGGTAGTGAGCCAGGAAAAGGCGCTATCGGCGCTGTCCCGTGCCATTCGCCGCGCCCGCGCAGGGTTGAAGAGCCCCAAGCGACCCTCCGGTTCGTTCCTGTTCCTGGGTCCCACGGGTGTTGGCAAGACGGAAGTGGCGCGCGCGTTGGCGGAGTTCCTCTTCGGCAGCGAAAAGAACCTCATCCGCTTCGACATGTCGGAGTTTATGGAGAAGCACTCGGTGAGCAAGCTGATTGGCTCGCCTCCGGGCTATGTCGGTTATGAAGAGGGCGGGCAGTTGACTGAGCGCGTGAAGCGGAACCCGTATAGCGTGATTCTGCTGGACGAGATCGAGAAGGCGCACCCGGACGTGTACAACATCCTGTTGCAGGTGTTTGAGGACGGGCAACTGACGGATGGTTTGGGCAATACGGTGGACTTCAAGAACTCCATCATCATCATGACGTCCAACCTGGGAGCACGGCACCTTACGAAGAAAACGGGAATGGGTTTCTCGGCGACTTCCGATGGCGCAGTGCCGCAGAATGTGGAAGATCTGGTGATGGGCGAGGTGAAGCGCGCCTTTAACCCGGAGTTCCTCAACCGTCTGGATGACGTGATTCTCTTCCAGCCGCTGGATGACAATGACCTGTTGAAGATCATCTCGTTGCTGGTGGACCAGATCAACGTCAACCTGGCGGAAAAGCAGATCCGGATTCGGCTGAACGAGGACGCGGCGCGATACATCCTGGAGAAGACCTGTGCGGATCGCAGCTATGGAGCACGTCCCTTGCGGCGCGCCCTGCAGCGGTATATCGAGGATCCGCTGTCAGAGCAACTCATCCAGGGTCTATTGCCGCACCCGTCTGAGTTGGAAGTGTTCCTAAGCGATAGCGGCATCTATTGCCGTCAAGTGGGCGAGAACGAAGAGGCAACCGTAGGTGTGGGTGGCGAACCCGCTCCGGCGACTGCGTTGTATAAGTTCTAGGGACCCCCAGCGTCGCCAGAGCGCGACGCCCTGATGCATCCTACCCGGTGAGCGGCTGCGAGTGACCGCAGGGCTCATCGGGTACTAGCTTCCCGTACTCGCGTTACGTACCGGGACTCTCATATCGTGTTGTTCCAGGACTCGAACCAGCTTACACTGGGATCGAGCGACAGCCATGAAGAACCCATGGGCCGGAATTGCCACCGGCTTGGCAACACAATCCGCGATGCAACCACTTTCGACTGCCAAAGGTGCATCGGGAGGCTTTCGTTTGTCTGACCCGGCAGAAACCGCGCTGATTCTTGGGTTTAACCGCCAACTGGAATGCGATCTGTTCCAAGGATCGAACGTGGCGGAGATGGGCCTTACTGAGGTTTCGGCAGCCAACAAGCCGCTGCTGCGCCTGTTTGCTCGCGCCTACAACGTACACGTGCTGCTGCAAGCAGCGCAGGACGGTCTACGCGGGCGCACCACCGGACTAGAGTTGCAGGCGGAGGGTGGTTCGTGGGAAGTTCGTGTCCAACCCAGATTTCAACCTGGGGGGACTGCCCCGGATGGCTTGGTGCTGGTATTGCGCGACGCGCGTTCCCGGCGCGACGTACTGGAATCCCTGGCGCAAACGAGTGAGCGTTATCGACTGGCTGCGGAGTGCGGGCGCGTGGGCGTCTGGGAATGGCGCTTCCGCTCTGGCGAGGTTATCCTGGACCCCGTGCTGTTGAGCATCCTTGGGCTGCCCGAAGGCTACGCCGTCGGTGGCGACGAGGTGTGCAAGTCTCTGCTATCTCAAGAGGATGGCGAGTATCTGCGGCACTCCCTGGCAGACTTGGCGCAAGGGCGTAGCGACAAGATGGAGATTGATGTCAGGGCACGCTGCGCACGGGGCGAAACGCGCATTCTGCGCGTGAGCGCTACGGTGAACCGCGCCGCGTCTCTGGAGACGGAAAACATCGTCGGAGTGGCTCTGGACATCACCGCGTTGCGGGAAGCCGAGTATCGTAGCCGCCAGAATGAGGCGCGGCTGCGCGAGCTGTTCGAGAATGCCACCGACATGATGTACAGCACCGACATCGAGGGCAATCTGCGGACAGCGAACAAGGCCTTCCAGGCGGTGACTGGCTACTCTCGCGAAGAACTGCAGCACATGAACCTGCGCGATCTGGTATTCCCGGAGGATCGCGAGGCGATTGAGCGGATCTTGCTGTCTCGTCTGGGCGGGGATAACCGGCTGATCGATGAGATTACCATCCGCCACCGGGATGGACGGCGCATCTACCTGGAGACCTCCAATCGGCTGGTGTTTGAGGACGGGAAGCCAACCGCTATCCAGGGCATCGGGCGCAATGTCACTGAGCGGAAGTTGTTGGAGGCGCAGTTGCGCCAAGCGCAGAAGATGGAAGCGGTGGGCACCCTGGCCGGGGGTATCGCCCACGATTTCAACAATCTACTCACCGGTATTTTGGGATTTGCCGACTTGCTGAAGAGCCGTCCCCAGGACGCGGAGAAGACCGTCGAAGCTGCTGAGATCATTCAGAAGGCCGCGGAACGGGCAACCCGCCTTACCAGCCAACTCATCGGATTCGCGCGGCAGGGGAAGACACAAAATGCTCGTGTCAGCATTCATGGACTGGTGGAGGAACTGGTTGACTTCCTCAGCCATGCCCTTCCTCGCGGCATCCAGATAGATTTCGACCCGGGCGAGGAGGGTCTTTGCGTTTTGGGAGACCAGAACCAACTGCACCAAGCCCTCTTGAACCTGGCGTTGAACGCCCGCGACGCGATGGCCGGTAGCGGGCAGTTGGTGTTCCGCACTGAGCGCGTTGGACGGGAGCTTGTGCAGGGCGCGGACCCCCTGCTGAGCGCGGGTAACGACTGGGTGTGCATCTCAGTTACCGATACCGGTGAGGGAATCCCCGCTGAGAACCTACCTCGGATCTACGAACCCTTTTTCACCACCAAG
>JALOKO010000130.1 GCA_025456495.1 Bryobacterales bacterium
TCCCACCGCTCGTACGGGCTTGCCAAAAAAATAGTTCAGCATGTCAATGCGGTGGGAGGCGATGTCGTACAGTGGTCCCCCGCCAGCCATGTTCGGGTCCAGCAGCCAACTCCGAAAGCCATCCACGTTCTCAAACCAGTCGTGGCAATTGATCTCGGCAAGCACGGGTTTGCCAATCACCCCTTGGGCCAGCAATTCCTTGGCCCGCGCCACCTTCGGGTAGGTACGCCGGTAGTAGGCCACTCCCAGCAGCTTGCCGGAATTCCGGGCGGCGGCGGCCATCAGGCGGGCCTCGTCCAGCCGCATCGCCATGGGCTTTTCGCACAGGACGTGCTTGCTGGCGCTGAGGGCGGCAATGGACTGGCTGGCATGCAGCGCCACGGGAGTTGCCACGTACACCGCATCCACCGCGGGGTCTCCCAACGCATCTTCCAGGGTCGGGAAGCACGCACACCCATAGGGCGCCGCCTTCGACGCCGTGCGCGTGACAATCCCGTAGAGTTGGCTGCGCGGTTCCTCCAGAATGGCAGGGATCACCCGCTTGGTCGTGATGTCGCCAACGCCCACCACCACCCAGTTCAAGGTAGTCATACTCTCTTCAGCTTTGTGATGCGACCGTCTGAGATCCACTCCACCACATAGATGTTCCCCGCGGAATCCCAGCAGGCGTCGTGAGGAGAAATGAACTTCCCAGGGAGGCGCATGTCCTGAGGAAGGTTGGGATAGCCCTTCTGTTTCCAGATCTCCGGGTAGTCGCCCAAATGGGTGATCAGGCGGTTGTCCCCGTCAAAGATGGTCACGCGGCCGTAGAGGTCTGGAATCAGCAGTTCCTGCCCCCGGACGTCAAAATGGCAGGGGTAGCGCAGCTCCTCCGTCACAAAGCCGATGTGCTCTCCGGCCAGGCTGAACTTTTGCAGCCGAATGTTGGCGCGGTCCGCCACCAGCACGTAGGGGCTGCCGCCTCGCTGGTCAATCCAAATCCCGTGTGGGCTGTTCATCTTGCCCGGCTCAGAGCCCTTGCCACCCCATGAACTCAGGTATTCACCCTTCCGGTTGTAGCGATGGATGTAGCTGAGTCCATACCCATCCGCCACGTAGATGTCCCCATTGGGCGCGATGGCGGTGTTGGTGGGCTTGTATTTCGTGGGGTCCGGATAGACGCCCGAATCGGCGGGCACTCCCAGCGTGAACACCTCCTTGCCGTCCAGGGTGTACTTGGCCACCTCGTGCATTTCCGGGTCAGAAAAGTATAGAAACTCGTCAGAGCCTTCGCGGCTGATCTGCATGCCGTGGGCGCCCTTGGCGAACCGTTCGCCCCAGCTATTGATGAACTTGCCGTCCGCATCGAACACCAGAACGGCGTCCTTGCTGCGGTTGTGCACCAGGATATGGCCCTGCGCTGTTTCCACTACCCCGTGGGTGTAGCCCGGCTGCACACTTGCCGGCAGCTTGGCCCAGTCATGGTGTACTTCGTAGGTGTGGTTGCCGCTGCCCAGCGTCATTGCTTGTCCCTTTCCCGTGACGACGAAGGGCGCCGCCGCTGCCACTGCCAGGAATCCCCGGCGTGACGGAGTTCTCGTCGCGCGACCCTGCAAAGATTGACTTTCCATCGCTTATCCCCTCCACGTGTGCGAAGCCCTCTGCCGGGCTCTCGGAACTGATCCCCAGACTGACTGCGCGCGCACCAGGAACGGCAGGTTCGTGTGGCGCGGATTCGTTTCATTGTATCCCCGCCGCAAACGCCCCGGGGTTGCGCCCGTCCCTGTGTCAGGCGTCCCTGTGTTAGGCGTCGCCTGTGTTAGGCGTCCCTGCGCGAGTGGTCACTGTCCCTGCGGTCTCTGTTCTGTCTGGCGATGCCAATGCACGCCAAGCCAGTTTCCTTGCGCAAATGCCAGCGCGGTCCTCGCTTGATGAGGGAAGGAAGGCCGCCACCGTAGCGTGAGGCGCAAGCGCCTTCAGGCAGAAAAAAAGGCGCAACCGCGAACGGCTGCGCCTTGGAGGCGTTACGGATTGGAACGCTGTCTGCTACGAGAGCTTGGGGACAATGCCGGGTGCGTCGCGCCACTAGCGCAGCGGACTGACGGTCTGCGCTTCCTCGCTATCGCCAGCCACCACCAGACCGGTGGTGGACGCGGCGGCCACTACTACGCCCGCGATGATGCCCGTCTTGGTTGCCGCCCCCATCCCCGCGGTTTTCGCCGGCGTCTTCCCCGCTATCACTGCGGCGGCTGCCTCTTCCCATTCATCCAGCCTCACCACGTATTCGGCGTTGGGAACGGTGGGCTTGCTGGAATCTACCGTGCCGCGAATGTTGCCTGTCTTTCCGACGTACTTGGCCACGGCCGAACCCTTCAACTGCACCACCACATTTGAGGTGGTGTCCTTGATGAAATAGCCGTCTTTGGAGTGCTGAATCAACCCGTTCAACTGCACCTCGGCAGCGGCTCCGGGCTGCGCCTGGCTGAGTTGTACCGCGTTGCCCTCAGTCACTGAGGCCAATAGATTGCCTGCGCTGCCGCGGACCTTCAGGGTGCCCTGCAGGCTGGCGATCAGCACTCGGTCTCTGTCCACGTGGACGTGCGCGTGTGCCTGCTCCCCGTGAAGGCGCAATCCCAGCACGCCTGTCTCCAGCCGAAACGTATTCGCAAGAATGCCCTGCACCACGCCATTGCGCAGCAGCATGCGATCCGCATACACCCGGCTGGATGAATCCGCCGCAATGCGTAGGTCCGTTCCGTTCCGCAGCAACAGCCGCGACGCGGAACTTCCGGTTTCAATCAGCGCGCCGTCCTGCAACGCGCTCTGGTTCCACGTTTCGGCGCCATTCATCTGAAAGCGTCCGTTTGAGCTGATGGTGCCAATGGTTGGCGCGGCCGCCACCATCCCGGTGCACCACGCCAACATCATCCATACTGCAAATTTATGTAACAAGGGAACTTCCTCCTCCAAAACGCTTGTTTGGCCAGCGAACGATGGTCCTCGGGACCCGCGTTCGTTCCTTGGGCGCGTGTTCGCGCTGCCCCAGTGCTGCCAGCGCTCCCTAAGGTTTTATCGGCGATATCCGGCTGATCTGTAGCGAATTCCCATCAGGTCGCCCTCGAATCCCATTCCATTTCGGGCACGTGGATCTTTTGAATCCGAGATGCTACACTGGAAATCGTACGCATAAGTACGCTTGCCCTGTTGTTCAGCCAGGCTCCCCGCCCCGGCAAGGGAGGCACGTTGGACTCCCGGGCAGCTTGCCAGGCATGCGGGCCAGTCAGTAGGTACGTGGCCATTCAGTGGGTATTCGGGCCAAGGAGCACTCGGGAGAAGTCAATGCTGGTGATGGTGCGGACATGCTGTTGTGAGAGTTACCGCAGTTGTGGCGAGTTCTGTTCAGTCTGCCCTCATCGGCTGGAGAACCAACAGGCCGCGATGCAAACCCAGCAGGTGATGGAGAGCCCGGGTTGCAGCGGCGTTTGTTGCCGTGCCCATCGACGGAAGGCCCAGGCTAAGGCGTCGCAGCCGGAACTGGTGCTCACCTCAGCCATCGCCTGACGCACCCCGTGCCGCCAGGCAGCATGTCCCGCGCATCCCGCGCTCATCTGACACCTGGATGAACTCCATCCCGTTGCGCTCCCGTCAGCCACCTCTTTCGGCTAACGTAGGACCATGTACTCCCGGCGTTTGGCGATGAAGGCAATTCCAGCGGCCGTTCACGCGATGCTTGCTCAATCGGCCGATTGCCAGCAGCGCGTTTACCTGGCAGCCCATCGTGGTGGCGTGGTGGATCCTCAGCACCCTGAAAACAGCGCCGCTTCCATTCGCGCGGCCATCGCCCGGGGCTACTGGATGATTGAGGTGGATGTTCGCGCCACCCGCGATGGTGAGCCCATCCTGCAGCACGACCCCACGTTTCAGCGCTATTATGGCGATCCCCGCCGTCCCGAGGAGATGACCTGGGCCGAGGTTCAACGCTTGCGGTCGAACCCAGGTGACCGTGCTCCCCTGCACTTTGACGAAATGTGCTCCCTGGCGGAAGGGAAGCTGCGCCTGATGCTGGACATGAAGGGGGCTGATTTCCCCAAACCCTATCTGCAGCGCATTGAGGATACGATGCGCCGGCATCGCCTGCTGGAAGGCTCCTGCACCTTGGGGGGTGGCGCGGTGAAGGAGCACTTTGCGGGGAAGATCCTGCTTTCGATGGGGCGCGATGCGATTCGGGATGCCGCTGCCCGGGGGGAAGCCGTTGCCAGCCGCTATTTTCTATTCGAGTTGGGAAGCGTGATGGACGAGGCCGCCGTGGCCCTTTGCCGCCAGCATGGAGTCGTCTGTATGGCCGCCATCAACACCTTCCGCTACGAAATGGCCAAGGTGGATCACTGGCAAGGGGCTGAGAGCGATATCCGTCGCTTACTTGCGATGGGCGTGCGCCACTTTCAGGTGGACTCGATGTACGACCGGTTCCTGCTCTAGCCAGCGGTCAATACGCACCCTTCCGCGTACCGCCCTTGGCTAGCGTTCAAACAGCACCCGTCGGCCATCAACGCGCCAGCCTCCCTGCAACACCTTCCCGATTGCCTCACTGTACAGCCGGTGTTCCTCAGCCAGGATGCGCGCGGCCACGTCCTCGGCGCGATCCGATTCCAGCACCGGAACCACCGCCTGGTCGATGATGGGGCCGGAATCCATCTTTTCGTCCACGAAATGGACGGTGCAGCCTGCGTAGCGTACCCCATACTCCCAGGCCTGGTGCTGTGCGTCCAGACCCGGGAAGGCGGGCAGCAGGGCAGGGTGGATGTTCAGGATGCGCTGCGGGTAGTGCTGGATGAACCACGCACTCAGGATGCGCATGTAGCCCGCCAGAATTACATAGTCCACGGCCGCCTCATCCAGGGCTTCGGCCACCATGCGGTCGTGCGCAACGCGCTCCACGCCCTGCGACGGAATCACCACCGAGGGGATGCCCATGGCCCTTGCCGCCTCTAATCCGGCGGCGTCCGCGCGGTTGGAAATCACAACGACAATCTGGGCGTTCAGCCTACCCGCGACGCATTGCTGCGCGATGGCCTGGAAGTTCGATCCCCTGCCTGACAGCAGAATACCCAGGCGCCTTCCCGGCTGCCCCGCACTCACTGGTAGACCACCTTCCGCGAGCCGTAACTGGCGCCTTCCACCACTTCGCCAATCAGGATGGCCTTCTGCTTTTCCAGCTTCAGCAACTCCATGGCCTTTGGCTCTTGCGGACGCGACACGGCAAGGATCATCCCGATTCCCAGGTTAAAGGTGCGGCGGTAATCCTCTTCCGGGACGTTGCCCAGCCGCTTGAGCATCGGGAAGATGGCCGGCTGCTTCCAGGCGCCGGTGCGGATGATGGCCGCGCAGGAAGGGGGAAGGATGCGCGGCAGGTTTTCGGTGATGCCGCCCCCCGTGATGTGCGCGGCCCCTTTCAGCATCCGCTTGCGATGCAGCGCGCGCAGGGCGGGCAGATAGCTGCGGTGTACCTTCAGCAGTTCCTCGCCCACCGTCCCTCCAAGTTCATCCACATGGCTATCCACCTTCAGGTTGGCCACCTCAAACAGGATGTGCCGGGCCAGCGAATAGCCGTTGGTATGCAATCCGTTCGAGGGCAGGCCCAGCAGCAGGTCGCCGGGAAGAATGCCGGCGCCGGTCACCAGCCGGGGTTCCTCCACGACGCCGGTGATGAAGCCTGCAATGTCATATTCGCCCGGCAGGTACATCCCGGGCATCTCGGCGGTCTCGCCCCCAATCAGGGCGCAGCCGTTCCGCTTGCAACCTCTCGCCAGCCCGCGCACGACATCCACGGTGACACGAGCATCCAGTTTGCCGGTGGCGAAGTAATCCAGAAAGTACAGCGGCGTTGCGCCCTGCACGGCGATGTCGTTCACGCAATGGTTCACCAGGTCTTCCCCGATGGTGTCGTGCTTGTCGGCCATCGCCGCCACCTTCAACTTCGTGCCCACTCCGTCAGCGGACGTGATCAGGACCGGCTTTTTCATGCCAGCCAGACGATAGCCGGCCCCGAAGCTGCCGATCTCCGTGCGCACCGCGGCGCTGAAGGTCGCCTTCGCCAGCTTCTTGATCCGGCCCACGGCGCGGTTGGCCTCGTCGATGTTTACGCCGGCGTCCTGATAGCGGGTTTCCTTTTGTTTCATACGTACTTGATATCCCTGCTGCCCGGTGCTTCCGGGATCGAACTGAAGCCCAAGGGCCATCTGTCTCATCCGCGGGAGAACTCGCAACGACCCACGGGCAAATCACTTACGGATCGCGGCGAACCTGGAAGAAGGCGCGCAACAACCGCGTACACTCCTCGCCCAGCACACCCTCCACCACCTCGACGCGGTGGTTCAGCAACGGCGAATCCGCCAGTTGAAACTTACTGCGAACCCCGCCAAAGCGCAAGTCGCGCGCTCCAAAGATCAGGCTGCGGATGCGTGCGTTCACCAGCAGCCCGGCGCACATCACGCAAGGCTCCAGGGTGACATACAGGTCGCAGCCCGCCAGCCGATAGTTGCCTACCGCTGCCGCCGCCTGCCGGATGGCCACCATTTCCGCATGTGCGCTGGGGTCAATCAACCCGATGGTCTGGTTGCTTCCCCTGCCCACCACTTCTCCATCGCAAACCACCACCGCGCCCACCGGCACCTCATCGGCGCTGGCGGCCTCCCGCGCCAAGGCCAGCGCCTCGCGCATCCAGCGTTCGTGGATGGGTTCCTTGCTCATGCGCGTGATTCCCCGGGGAATCCCAATGTCCGGCCTGATCTGCCTACCGGCTCACCAGTGACGGCCCTGTCCGCGGCCAGACCTCGTCTAGTGCCGGAAGTGCCGGATGCCCGTAAACACCATCGCCATGCCCAGCCGGTTTGCGGCGGCAATCACTTCCTCGTCCTTTACTGAGCCACCCGGCTGAATCGCCGCCGTCGCGCCCTGCCGCGCAGCTTCCTCCAGCCCATCGGGGAAGGGGAAGAATGCGTCCGACGCCACCACGGACCCCTTCAGTGGCAACACCGCCTTCATGGCCGCGATCTTTACGGAATCCACCCGGCTCATCTGTCCTGCACCCACGCTAAGCCCCTGGCAATCCGAAGCGAACACAATGGCGTTCGACTTCACGTGCTTCACCAGCTTCCATCCAAACTCAAGCGCTTTCCACTCGGCCTCCGTGGGCTCTCGTTCCGTCACCACGCGCGCGGTCTCGCGACGAAAAGTTTCCACGCCCGTGCTCTGCACCAGCAGCCCCCCGCTGATGGACTTCACCGTGAAGGCATCCTGCTGGGCCTCCACCGCCAGCAAGCGAAGGTTCTTCTTGGCGCTCAGCACGGCAATCGCCGCTTCGCTGTAACCCGGAGCGGCCACGGCCTCCACGAAGGTCTTGGCGATCTCCATCGCTGTTTCCTCATCCACTTCCCGGTTGAAGGCCAACACACCCCCGAATGCCGAAACGGGGTCGCAGGCGAAGGCCAGCCGGTAGCTTTCCCCCAGCGTGTCCGCCTGCGCGGAACCACACGGGTTGGTGTGCTTGATGATGACGCTGGTGGGGCGCTGCCGGAATTCCGATACCAACTGCCAGGCGGCGTCCAGGTCCACCAGGTTGTTGTACGAAAGCTCCTTGCCATGCAACTGCCGGGCGCCCGCGATGCCCTTGCTGTCCGCGGCGGCATACAGCGCAGCCTGTTGGTGGGGGTTCTCGCCATAGCGCAAGGCTTGCTTCCGGGGCAGCACCAGGTTGTACATCGCCGGAACCGGGGCGGGCTGGTCCCGCAGTTGGCCCTGCTCGTCGGACTCAATGGAAGCCAGGCGCGCGCTGATGGCGGCGTCGTAAGCAGCGGTGCGGGCGAAGGCTTTGCGCGCCAACATCCAGTGGGTGGCAAAGGAAAGCTGGCCATCCTTGGCATGCAGTTCCGCGGCCAGCGCCACGTAGTCCGCACTGTCGGTCACCACCGCCACATCCTGGAAATTCTTGGCTGCCGCACGGATCATGCTGGGGCCGCCAATGTCAATGTTTTCAATTAGTTCGTGCGTCTCAATGCCCGGCCTTGAGGCCACATCCTCAAACGCGTAGAGGTTCACTACCACCATGTCGATGAGGGGGATACCGTGTGCTTCCACGGCCTGCATATGATGGGGATTGTCGCGCAAGGCCAGAATCCCGCCGGCCACCTTCGGGTGCAGCGTCTTCACCCGTCCATCCAACATTTCTGGAAAGCCGGTGAGGGCGGCCACTTCCGTAACGGCTAACCCACTCTGTTGCAATAGCTTGGCGGTTCCGCCGGTGGATACCAGCTCAACTCCCAACGTCGCCAGAACACGCGCGAACTCCACGATGCCCTGCTTGTCGGTAACGCTCAGCAGGGCTCTCCGGATTTTGGCCATAAGTCCTTATTTTTGCACAACCCGAATGGCCGCACCGTGGTTGGGGATACAATAGTCGCGTGCGCTATCCAGTTACCCTCATCGCGGGCGACGGCATTGGACCCGAAGTCACTGCCGCTGCCGTCAAGGCTATGGCCGCAACCGGAGTTCCCATCGAATGGGATCCCGTCGAATTGAACTCGGCGGTCATCC
>JALOKO010000131.1 GCA_025456495.1 Bryobacterales bacterium
CCTTCAGCACCATGGTAGGCGACAGGGTAACCCGAGGGCGCTTGCCGGTCTCGATGCGGTTGTTGTGCCCAGGCGCCATCACAAAGCTCTGCAAGCGATTGCTTAAGGGGATGCCGGTTCCCTCTACGATTACGGAGGGCAGCCAAGCGCCGCTGGGAGTGGCTGTGAAGGCATTGCCCCAACGGTCAACAACATTCACGCAGGTGGTGTCGCGATCGTAGCTCTTCCCGCGGGGAGTGGGGAAGACCGGGGGGATGCCAATGTCGCCCGGCAGACTTTCCATGGATGCCTGCGAGGGGTTGATCATCGCCGCGCGACGCTTGCCATACTCCTTGCTTAAGAGAATGTCTTCCGGGATCTTGGCGAACTTGGGGTCGCCGTAGAAGCAATCACGATCCGCAAACGCTAACTTGAAGGCTTCCGTGAGGGTGTGGATGTACTCGGCGGAATTGTGGCCCATTGCGCGTAGGTCAAAGTTTTCCAGGATGGCCAGGGTTTGCAACGTGACCGGACCCTGGGTGAAGAAACCGGGCTTCAGGATCTCGTAGCCCATGAAGCGATAGACGCGGGGATGGTCAAAATTCGCTTGGAAAGCCGCCAGATCGGCGTAACGCAGCAGTCCGCCGGAGCTCTGCGAGAAGGCGTCGATCTTGCGGGCGATATCGCCGCGATAGAAGTAGTCGCGAACGGCCTGGATCTTTTGCTCACGGCTGCCCTTGGCATTGGTCTCAGCGGCCACCATGGCGCGTAGCGTGGCGGCCAGTTCGGGCATCCTGACTACCTCACCGGTGCGGACCAGGCTGCTTCCGGGATAGAAGAAGGCGCGCGAACTGGGCCAGTGCTTCATCACCCGCCACTCGGCTTGCAGCATGTAGCCGAATTCCACCCCCACCGGAGCCGCTTCCGCGTGGGCAATGGCCGGCTCAGCAATGTCAGCGAAGCGCAGAGTGCCGTATTCCTTCAGGGCCAGCAACATCCCATCCACCACCCCTGGAACCGGGGCGGACGTGATGCCATGAGCGGGGATGGGCGCCAGGATGTCGGTTTCTTCCTCGTCGGTTTCCCACGGTTCCGGCTTGCGCTGCTCAAAGTAGGGGACGGTGGCCAGCGCGGGCGCGGTGCCAATGCCGCTGACCACCACTGGCGCGCGATCTTTCATGCGGATGATGAAGGGCGCCTCACCACCCAAGCCGAAGCGGCTTTGTTCCACCACGGCGGCGGTGAGGGTGGCGGCGACGCCGGCATCCACCGCGTTGCCCCCCTTCGCCAGCATCCGCATTCCCGCCTCAACCTGCAGATTATCGCCGGCGGCAACCATCTCGTTCAGGGAACGAACGGCCGGGAAGAGGGTGAACTGGGCCGCCATCCATCCAGCCAACGTCAGCATGAGGGCGGTGGCGGCCAGCAGGCGGTAGCGCCACGGGTTGCGGTTAGGCATGCGATTCCTCCATGTGGGGGCCATGGGGCCACTGCGGAAGCCCATCCGGATGGGTGCGTCTTTCGGCTGGCGCTTCGCGCAGCACCCGGTATTTTCGCAGCAACTCGTACATCACCACTCCTGCCGCGGTGGCCACATTCAATGAGTACTTCATGCCTAACATGGGGATGCGCACGCAGACGTCGGCGGTTGCCTGAATGTCTGCGGGGAGCCCATCCACCTCGTTGCCCAGCAACAAGCAAACCGGGAACTGTGGCTTCCAATCGAACAGGTCAACGGCATGCGGCGTGGTCTCCAAGGCAGCGATCTGGAAGCCATCCTGACGGAGTGTGGTGATTTGCGTGAACAGGCAATCCACCTGTCGCCACTCGACACTGTGCTCAGCGCCGAGGGCTGTCTTGGCCACGCCGGGCTGTGAGGGCAGTGGACAGATCCCGCTGAGATAGATCCGGGCGAGGGCAGCGGCATCGGCGGTTCTAAGGATGGCGCCGACGTTGTACATGCTGCGGATATCGTGCAGCAGCGCGCACACTGGCAGCGGGGCGATGCCGTCATAGGCCTCAGCGCCACGGGTGGCCAGAAAAGGCAGCCGCTCCATACGTAATACGGTAGCAGGACCCGCGGATGGCGTCGCAGGGCGGGTGGATCAGGGCGACGGGACGGGCTGGTCTGTTGATGGGAAGGGATACGGGCGAACGGCTGCCGGGAGGGGGTCCAACTCCGGGGCCGGACGCAGACGGGGTGGCTGTTGATCTAACTCCACCAGTTGCAGGGGGCGCGGCTGAGCAGAGCACATGGGGATCGCGCCCTTTGCGTAATAACGCAACCCGTATTCCGTGGCCCGGTGTACCCATTCGATGCAAATGGAGTGGGCGCGCGGGCGCAATTCCTCCCACAATTCCACGGTTGAGGCCGATGCGCGAATGGATGATAGCGCGGATGCCTTCATCAAGCCGACGTTGCCAGCCACCAAGGCAGCAAGCAGCAGCAGGGATAGGGCGCGGCGCCCACCGCGCTCACTGAAGTACAGGGCGGCGGCCATCGCTAGCGATGGCAACCCCAGCAACCACGGCACTTGGGACATCCCGCTGCGACGCAACCCGACGCTGAGCGCTTCGGGAAGTACGCCACCAGCGAGGGCGAATGCGGCGGCCATCACGGCGCAGAGAGGAAGCAGATAGCGTGCGTGGGGGATCCGATCCAGGGCCATGCCCAAGAACGCGGCGGCGGCGGGAATCAGCGGCAACAAATAGCCAGGAAGCTTGTTGGTGGAGGCCGAAAAGAACAACAATCCGAAGCCCAGCCATGCGGCGAAAAAGTGAAGGCGCCGGTCCTGCCACAGGGAGCTATCGCGCCGCAGGGTTTTGGTGGCGAATGCGGCCAGCAGCGGTGTCCAGGGCAATAGCAAGCCCGCAAGGACCGGGAGGTAGAACCACGCGGGCTGCACATGCTGCAGGTCCTCGCGGAAGAAGCGGCCCACGTGGTGCTGAAGGAAAAACTCATCGATGAAAGGCCAGCCGTTCCGCGCGTAGCAGACCAGATACCATGGGAGCCCCAGGGCACAGAAGGCGACGAGGGGCAGCGGGCGCAGCCAATCCAGGATGCGCCGGAAGCCGAACAAAGCCAGAGGCGCGGCCAGCACCAATGGCACCAGTCCCTTGGCCAGGGAGGCGATGGCGAAGCATGCGGCGGCCCAGGGCAACAGGCGGCGGTCCGCTGCCAATGCCCACGGCATGGCCAGCAGCATACCCGCACTGAAAAACACGGTGAGGGGAAGGTCAGTGACCGCGGCGTGGCTGAACCCGATCCAACCCGCGCTGGTGGCCAGAATCAATGTGGCGGCCAGAGCCACGTTGCTTCCCAACACCAATCGCAGCCGCAGAAAGTAGAAGGCCAGAAAGCTCACGCCCAACAGTGGCATCAGTAAACGGGGCGCCAGAGAATCCCCCGCACCCAGGGCAAATCCCATGGCCCCCATCCAATACAGCAGGGCAGGTTTCTCAAACCACGCTTCGCCAAACAGACGCGGTGTCACCCAATCGCCGCTGATGAACATGGCGCGGCCGATATCCGCGTAGCGCGGCTCATCCGGACCCAACAGGCCGGAACTGCCCAGCCCGTATCCATACAGCAGCCAGGCCGCCAACAAGGCGCCCAGCGCCGCCATCATTCGCAATCGCATCTCCTTCCGAGTATAAGAGGGCACGCGCCCTGAAGCGGAACGGGATTGTCGGCGGGACTGGCGGACGGCTTTCGACGAACAAAGCCGCATCTCTGGCAGGATGGGGTTCGGCGCTTTCTTGAATGGGTTCGATTCGAAAATAATTTGACTTTCCTGTCTCTGGTTGGAGGCGCTGTTACATTGTTGTACAGATGAATCGAAAGTTGATATTCAGTGGATCAATTCTTTCGTTTTTTCAATGGATACCAGTGCGTGTATTCTGAAAGAGTTCGAACCGTTCGTCATTTGCGGATGCCACCGCTTGTCATCCCCTGGAGCGTAGACCGTGATTGGTGTCCGCGCCCTGCTCTGGTGATCCTGTCGCGCCACGTGGCCCGCACTCGAAACAACCTCCCGTAGTGGATCCACGTTGCCCGCGGTTGTTCCGTCGCCAGCCGCACTCCAGTGCCGCAGCCTTGTCATGTCGCATGAGGCGCGGTGATGGCCGCGTGTTTTCGCGCTGAACGGCGAACTCATGCTTCCTTCAAAACGTCACGCCCGAGGTGTATCTGTGCGCTTGATCTTTGTGTATTTCTGGTTACTGGTGATTGGTATTTGTGTGACGCCCTCGCGCGTTGCGGCAATGCAATTGGAGGTGGATGCCCGCGATGCACGGGAACCTTATAAGGTCACTGTCATTGCGTTACAGGATGCCGTATATGCAACGCGTACAGAAATGCAGGGCGCCATCACGCGCTTTCAATTTCCAGCCACCAGCTATGTGTTCGTGGAGTTGCAGTATGCGAGTGGCTTTGTGCTGGCGCGCACCGTCCAGTTGGCGCCTGCCAACGCCCCGCGCGCGAGAGTTGTGTTGCGCCGTGAAGATGCGGTGTTCGCGCAGGATTTGCAGAACTCGTTCCACACGGTAGCCGTCTCTTCGCTGGCCAGCGAGCGCCAGATGCTGGCCATGGTGGATCGCTTTGAGGCGCACATGGAAACGGGGGCCACCAAGGAGGCGGTGGACCTGTTGTGGGAGATGACTGAGATCCAGCCGGGCAGCGTGCTGGCATGGAATAACCTGGGCGCCATCGCCTTCGCGCAGGGCCGGCTGGAGGAAGCGAACGGGCATTTTCGGCGTGCTTTGGAGATCAGCCCCGGTTCGTTTGAAGCAAACCTGAACCTCAGTCGCGTGCATGTTGCCAAGGGCGAACTGGACCGCGCCAATCGCCATGCCAGAGAGGCCGCGCGCATCCGTCCGGGCCATCCCTCAGCCCTTGCGCAGCACGTCCAAGTGCTTCTGCTGATGGAGCGCTACCTGGAAGCGAAACCGTTGCTGGAGACACTATTGCGGGTGGATCCACATCACGGAAGTTTTCCAGAGCTTGGACTTTCCGTGGTTCTGGATCACCTGGGGGAACCGTTGGAAGCCGCCCGCTGCGTGCTTGCATGGGCTGATCGCCATCCGGGGCATCCTGAAAATCAGCGTCTGCGCAAGCGGGCGAGGGCGCACATCCAAGCCGTGCAAGCCATTGCCGGAAAGTGATGTGGTGTTCGCTGGCGGGTAATTGTAAGGACGCGGGGCCGTGTCGGGAAGACAGGAAGCCGTTCCGCGGGCGACACGGAGCCGTCCCGATGAGGAGACGGCTCGCGTGGCGCAGTCCTTGGGGGCGGTTGGTAACGCGCCTTTCGCTAAGGGGCGATGCGGATCTGGAAGCTTTCCAGAGTCATGCCAACGGCGAGGTCTACCTGGGCCAGGGCACGGTTGAGATCGAGCCGGGAGACTACCTCGCGGAGGCGGGAGTCAGCGAGTTCGTTCTGGCGGGTGAGGACGAGGAAATCCGTGGACTCGCCATTCTCAAAGAGCCTGGTCTCGCTGGCAAGCCGATCCTGGGCAGCCTGGACGCTGGCCTCAGCAGCGCGGACGCGGCTGCGGGCGACCTCCACTTGCTGAATGGCATTACGGACATCGGCCTCAATGTTCTGGGCAACCTGCGCCTTGCGAAGGCGAATGCTGTCGGCGGCCAGACGGGTTTTGCTGACTTCCGCTTCGGCACGGCGATTGCGGAGGTTCACGTCGATGTTCAGGCCCACCTGCCAGGTGCGGAAGGAGCCACCGAAGAGGTTCCCGAGCGCGGATCCGTAGCTGCCTTCCAAGGAGCCCGGGAGCGGAGGAATGCCACCAACGGGCGGGGCGATGGGGTCAAGGCCCGCAGACTGGGACAGGGCGCTGACACGATCGTAGAGGCGTGTATCGGTTTGTGAAAAGAAGGCGGGGGGAGGCGCAAGCGCACCCGCGAGTCCGCTGAAGGTGTAGCTGGCGACCAGGTCGATGCGGGGCAGTTTGAGGGTTTGGTTGAGACGCTCCTGGACTTTGACGATATCCACCTGAAGGTCAGCCAGGCGCAGTTCGGGGCGGCGCTCGAGAGCAAGCTGGGAGGCGTCGCTGAGGGAGTTGAGCTGGGGAGTCTGGACGCTGCCGGCGTCCGTGGGGACGAGTTCCTGCTCCCACAGCGGGTCAGCGCGGTCAGGGCTTAGCAGCACCTTGAGCTGGTTCTCAACCTGCGTGAGAGCGCCGATGCTGGAGAGGTAGGAATCGCGACGGCGCTCGAGTTCGGCGCGGGTGCCAGCGAGCTCGACAGGGGCGAGAGTACCGGCGGCGATGCGGCGTTCGTCGCGGGCAAGCTGCTCTTCAGCAAGGCGGACGGCCTCACGGCGCACCTCGACATCCTGGCGCGCGGCAAGGAGGGTCCAGTAGATCTGCTGCGTGGCGTTGACGACGGCGATCAACTGGAGTTCGCTTTCCGCCTGTGTGATGTCGGTCTGCTTGCGGGTGATCATCAATTCCGCACGCTGGGCGTCGATTTCGCGGAAGCGCAGCAGGGGTTGGCTGATGCCAAAACGCAACTGGGTGTTGAAGTTCGGATTGAGGCCCAGGAAGGGGTTGCTGGTGGAGTTGCGGAAGTTCTCAAAGTTCGTAGTGAAGTTGAGGCCGTTGCGGGTGGTAGGCAGACTGAAGGCGAAGTTCTGCGTCATCGTGCGATCAAAGAGCTTGCCATCGGGGGCCTGAAGGACGCTAGCCACCGGAAGGATGGCGGAATTGAGGTTAGGGTTCCAGCGCAGGATGGGGTCAAAGGAGCCAAGGGCGGCCTTGACGTTTTCCTGGGCGGTGGCCACCTGGACGCGTTGGATGCGGACATCGAGGTTGTTGGTGACGGCGCGCTCCACGGCTTCCTTCAAGGTGAGGGACTGCTTGCCCTGAATGCCGACGCGGTCCTGGGCGAAGGCGGCGCCGCTGAACCAGAGCCAGACCAGCAGCAGGCCCAGCGCGCCGGTGACGCCGGTGGCCAGCTTGCGGGACTTGCCGCCGGGCAGCCGGGCGATACCGAGAATCTTGCGCATCCAGGGCGACTTGGTGATGTCGTCGAAGATGCTGTAAGCCACCGGTGTGATGAGCAGGCTGAGCAACAAGCAGAGCGACTGGCCGCCAATGACGACGATGGCCACGGTGCGGCGCGAGCCGGAGCCAGGGCCACCGCCGATGGCCAAAGGCAGCATGCCCGCGACCAGCGAGGCCGTGGTCATGAGGATGGGGCGTAGGCGGTCCTGGCAACCCTGGATGATGGCCTCCAGGCGGGGCAAGCCTTCGTGGCGGCGCAGGTTGTTCATGTGGTCAATCTGCAGGATGGCATTTTTCTTGACGATGCCGAAGAGCATGAGGATACCCAGTGAAGTGTAGATGATAGAGAAGGTTTCATTGGCGATCAACAGGCTCAACAGGGCAAAGGGGATGCTGAGCGGCAAGGTTAATAGAATGGTGACCGGGTCAATGAAACTTTCGAACTGTGCGGCAAGGATCATGTACATGAAGAGGATAGAAAGAATGAGCGCAACGAAATAGCTGACAGCTGCGCGCTCAAATTCACGGGATCGCCCGGTGAGGCCGGATCCATATTGAGGTGGCATGTTCAGTGCAGCCACCTCTGTGTTCAAAACCTGAATGATGTTGTCGAGGGATTGTCCATTGGAAAGGTTGGCGAGAATCATTACCTGCCGTTGCCGGTTGTAACGCTCAATCTGGGATGGGCCACTGTCTTCGCGGAGACTGGCGACATTGGAGAGCTTGACGTTACCCAAGGTGCTGGATGGCACGCAGAGGCGGTCCAGCGCATCGGGGGAATTGCGGAACTGGGCGGAGGCGCGCAACTGGACATCATAACGGTCGTCGCCTTCCTTATAGGTGGTTACCTGGTCATCGCCCGCGATGAGGACGCGCATGGCATTGGCAATAGAACCGACATTGACGTTGAGGTCGGCGGCCTTATCGCGGTTAATCTCAATCTGCAATTCGGGCTTGCCCGCTTCATAGGTGGAATACACATCACGCACGCCGGGTGTATCGCGGAGGCGGGCCATGAGCTTCTGGGCATATTCATCCAACTGGTCCAGGTCAGGCCCTTGGAGAAAGAACATGACATCGGAGTTGGGGCCGGTGTTCGCAATCAGCGATGGCGGCTGAACGGCGATGGTGAGGTCCTTGAACTTGGCCAGGCGGTCGCGGGCCATGCCCATCAGCTGCTGTTGGCTGAGCTCACGCTTGTCCATGGGGACCAGGTCGACAAGGATGCTTCCGCGATCGACACGCTTTTGCTGGTCAGCGCCAATCTTGGTGAGGAGGAACTCCACGCCGGGCAACTGCTTCAGCTCGTCCTCAATCGATTCCATCACCGTGGAAGTACCCTCAATGGATGAGCCAAGGGGAAGCCGGACGACCACTTCGAATTCACTTTGATCGTCCGTGGGAAGAAAGTCTTTACCAACCATCATGAAGAGGGGGATGATGGAAACCATCACCAGAAGACTGAGTACGATAATCACCCAGCGATGCCGCATGGAAAACCGCAGCATGGCGAGGTAAGGCTTATCGAAGATCTGGAAGATGATGGAC
>JALOKO010000132.1 GCA_025456495.1 Bryobacterales bacterium
AGCGATGGCGTTTACTTCGTCGATACCGAACGGCGCATTACTTATTGGAATGCGGCTGCGGAGCGCGTATCGGGGTATCCCCGACAGGAGATGCTGGGCCATCGGTGCCCGGAGGGTGGCCTGCTGCATTGCGACGCGTCGGGCAAAGTGCTCTGCCAGGAAGGCTGCCCGCTGGAGGCGGTACTCCATGGTAATCAGCCGGAAACCTGCCAAGTGTTCCTGCGCTGCAAGAGCGGGAACCGTGTCCCCGTCATCGTGAGCGCTGCGCCGGTTCTGAACAATGAAGGAATCGTGGTGGGCGTGGCGGAGGTCTTCCGTGAAAACACCGCGCAGGTGCTTGCAGTGAACGAGTCACTGGAGGCTGCCGGAGAGGCATATCAGGATCCGCTTACCCGGATTGGTAACCGCCGCTTCGCCGAACTGCACATCAGCCGGGTTCTGCAACAGCCATATCGGCAACAGCGTCCGGGTGCGCTGCTGTTCCTGGATGTGGATCACTTCAAGGAGGTGAACGACACCTATGGGCATCTTGCCGGTGACGCCGTCCTGAAGGCGGTCGCGCAAACCATCTGCCGCACCGTACGGTCAGTAGATCTGGTTTGCCGCTGGGGTGGCGAGGAGTTCCTCATCCTGCTTGCTGGCGTAAGCGCCAAGGAAATGCTGGAGGTGGCCGAACGCTGTCGTGCCTTGGTGGCCAAGTCCTCCAGCATGCGCGAAAGTGGCTACCCGCGAGTTACCTGTTCCATCGGCGCAGCGCTGTTGAGTGAGGCGGATACGATGGAAAGCCTGCTGCAGCGGGCTGACGCGGCCATGTATCAGGCCAAACGGCAAGGGCGCGACCGTGTGTGCGTTGCGCCGCGCGAGCAGCCTCACCAGCCATCCCGCCGCGCCTTGGCGCCGGACTTGAACCAGCGCTGCACGGGCGCCTAGTTGGGGGCGGATCCCAAACCGGACACAGCGCGCGCAGGCTGCTACTGGTTGGGTGGCCCGGCCGGGAGTTACTGGAACAAGGTTTTGGAATGGGGCTTCCGCCTGGGATGCTACCGTGGGAGAAAGAGGCAGCAGTTCCCCATCTATGATCAGTCCACAGCAACTTCGCATCACTGAGCTGGGTCCGCGCGAGATCCCATCGCCCATTGAGCTTTCCGGCGCGAAAGGCGACGGCATTGCGGATTACGTCAAGGACAGCGCCCATGTGCTGGCCCACATCGAGTTTGATGACGGCGATGACCTTGCGCCGGATCTGTACTTCGAGAAGGCCGGACCGCGGGCATTCCTGCACTTCCGGCCACAGTATTGCCGTGCCGCCATCGTTACCTGTGGCGGACTCAGCCCTGGCATCAACAATGTCATCCGCTCAGTCCACAACGAACTGCACTACCACTACGGGGTGAAGGACATTCTGGGCATTCGTAACGGCTATCAGGGGCTGAACCCGCAGAATGGGCTGGAGCCGCTGGAGCTGGACCCGGAACTGGTGTCGAACATCCACAAGCTGGGCGGCACTATTCTCAGTAGCTCGCGGGGACCACAGGACCCCGCCGTGATGGTGAACTATCTGTGTTCGCTGGGGGTGAACATGCTGTTCTGCGTGGGGGGCGACGGCACCCAGCGTGGCGCACATGACATCGCGCAAGAGGCCCTGCGACAAAAGGCGCCGCTGGCGGTGGTTGGCATCCCAAAGACCATCGATAACGACATCCATTTCGTGCAGCGCTCTTTCGGCTACGCGACCGCGCTTGAGAAAGCGCGCGAGGTGCTGGACGGCGCGCACGTGGAAGCCAAGGGCGCCCCCAACGGGCTTGCCATCGTGAAGCTGATGGGACGTCACGCGGGCTTCATCGCCGCTGGCGCCACCATCGCCAGCCAGGAGGTGAACTGCACCCTCATCCCCGAAATCCAGTTCAGCCTGGAGGGCGACGACGGCCTGCTGGCCTTCCTGCGCCACCGGATCCTGCGCAAGAAACACGCAGTGCTGGTGGTTGCCGAGGGTGCCGGGCAGCACCTGTTTCAAGAGGAGTCCACCGGCCAGGATGCCTCAGGGAACGCCAAGTTTCAGGATATCGGCGTCTATCTTCGTGATCGGATCCGCGACTTCTTTCAGGCCGAGGGTATCCCCCTGGCGATCAAGTATTTTGACCCGTCCTACATCATTCGCAGCGTGCCCGCGAATTCGGCGGATTCCATACTCTGTGACCAGATGGCGCGCATGGCGGTCCATGCCGCTGTGGCCGGGAAGACGGATCTGTTGATCGGGTACATCCACAATTACTTCGTCCACGTACCCATTGCGCTGGCCGTAACCAGCAAGAAGTATCTGAATCCGGAAGGCGACCTCTGGATGGCTGTGGTGGCCAGCACCGGCCAACCCGAGCGATTGGGAGGCATCGTTCCCGCGAAGGTGATTTCCACGGCTCAGGAGGATGAGGCCAAAGTGGCTGGAAGCGAGTTCTGATGCTGTTCCGCTGAAGGTTACCGCGATGTGGCCTTGACGGCAGCCTGCTGACAACGTCACTAACAGCGCTGTTGTTGTAGGTGATGCCCTGATACAATCGCCTCCATTGGATTTCCCTCAAGGAGGCCGTGCATGCGCATCGCCGTCATGTTCATTACGCTGGCAGTTGGCGCCTGGTTGCTGCCCGCGCAGCAGTCCTTTGACGGACTGGAGACTGGCCTCCACAACCTGTTCCGCCTCTCCAACGCGGAGACGCGCTCAATCAGTCCCGAGAACTTCACCGGCGAAAAAGGCAGGGGCGGTATGGCCACGGAAGGCACTGGCCAGAATGCCGCGCGTAACCTGGGCCAAGGGTGGAAGGTTAGCCCGAGCGTTCGCATCAAGGGTGGCGAGACCTTCACACTTGCTGACATTACCGGTCCCGGTTCCATCCAGCACATCTGGATGACTCCCACCGGCAACTGGCGCTGCTCGATCCTGCGCATCTATTGGGACGACGAGCCGGAGCCTTCAGTGGAAGTGCCCGTGGGTGATTTCTTCGGCATGGGCTGGGGGCAGTACGCGCACCTGAATAGCCTGCCCGTGACTGTCAATCCCGGTAGCGCCTTCAATTCCTACTGGCAGATGCCCTTCCGTCGTAAGGCGCGTATCACTATGGAGAACATCGACGAGAAGGACATGGTGCTCTACTTCCAGATTGACTATGCGCTCACTCCTGTTCCCGCCGACGCGGCCTATTTTCATGCTCAGTTCCGGCGCGTGAATCCGCTGCCCTTCAAGCAGGTCTACACCCTGGTGGATGGCATTCGTGGCCAGGGCCAGTACGTTGGGACCTACATGGCTTGGGGAGTCAACAACCGTGGGTGGTGGGGAGAGGGCGAGATCAAGTTCTTCATGGACGGAGACACTGACTTCGCTACCATCGTGGGAACCGGCACGGAGGACTACTTCTGCGGCTCATACAACTTTGAGAATCGCGTCACACGCCAATACCAGGAGTTCACCACTGCGTATGCCGGACTGCATCAGGTGATTCGCCCCGATGGCGTCTATGCCTCGCAACAGCGCTTCGGCATGTATCGCTGGCATATCGTGGACCCCATTCGTTTCAAGAAAGATCTGAAGGTCACCATTCAGGCGCTGGGCTGGAAGCAGAATGGCGTTCGTGAGTACCTGCCCTTGCAGGACGACATTGCCTCAGTGGTCTATTGGTACCAGGCTGAGCCGCATGCGAAATTTCCCCCACTGCCATCGCGTGAGCAATTGGAAGTGAATTAGCCGAAGACGTATGGTGGATAGGCGTCCAGGGCCTGCCGCTACAGGCGACCGAGGCCTTCCTGGCAAGCGCTGCAATCGCCTTGGCGCGCGCTTGCGCACCGTACTTCTCTAAAGTGCATCCGCTGCTTCTCATCTTTTTGTCATCGGTGAGGGAAACTCCTGGATGAGGTGTTACATCTTAACCAGTGAACCCCTTTCTTGTGGAGTGCCTGACTCCGTTCGTTTTGGCCTCCACCTTTTTTCTGTTCTTTCGATCCCAAACAATCTGGCTTTCACGGTGTTGAGCCCGACGTGCGCCTGGAGCGGTATCCCGGCTTCAGGCACCATCGGCGAACCCCTGCGCGCAGGCCTTTCCGTGCACATTTAGCAGTGGAGAAGGCCGTGCGCGACGCGGACGCCACCCGTGTGTCCATGCCACCCATGGATGCGGGGAACACAAGGAAGGGAGAGGCTTACACCAAGGCCGCAAATATTCGAATTTGAGGAGATGATCATGTTCAAAACCCTGTTCACGTTCGCCTTCGCGACTGTCTTCGCCGCGGGTAGCCTGCTAGCTGCCGATGCGGCCACCAACCATTCCTCCAGCCTGTCAAAGGATGACCTGGTAAAGGAGCTCAGCACCCTGCGCGAGCAAGCTATGCAGGTAGCCAACCTGGCCAAGAACAAGCGTAGCAACTCCAACGACGTGCGCCCTCAAGTTGAGGCGGTTCACGAGTCCGCGCGCAAGATTCGGGCCATGGTGCAACAGAACCCTGACTATTTCGGACCCACTGGCAGTGAGCGTCGCCAGTTCGTAGAAGTGACCGCGGAAGTGATGGAAGTGCTGGCTACGAACAAGCTGAATCTGGTGGACCAGTACAACGAGGGCCGCAATCGCGAAGCGGTGCGGGGTCACGCGTCTGGGATCGCGGATCGCGTGACGCGATTGGAGCGAACGCTTACGTCGCCGCGTAGCTGACGGTGGCGCGGGCATAGATTCACGACATCCGTGACGGCAAGCGGCGCGGGTTGCCATGGCTCACGCACCCGCGCCGTGCCCGTTACGGAATGCCGCCCCGACTGCCGTCCGGGGCGGCTTCTACGTTAGCGCCGAGGCGGGTTCGCGGGTACCGCCGCCCCATCCTTTCGCGGGTCGCTGCCCGCGTACAGCACGCCCTTGCCATCGCGCAGAATCGCCTGGCCATTTCCAACGGCGGAGTCAAAAGCATCGCCCACCTGGATCAGGTGCCCGCGGTCCCGCAAGCGATTCAGCACGGCATCCGGCACGCGGTTCTCAATCTCCACATCGCAACCGTCGAAACTACGCTTGGTGAATCGTGGCAGTTCCAGCGCGCTTTGCACGTTGTAGCCATGATCCACAATCTGCGAAACGAACTGGGCGTGCGCCTGTGCCTGGTTCCATCCGCCCATGATGCCAAAGGTGATCTTCACATCACCCTTGCGCATGAAGGCCGGGATGATGGTGTGAAGGGGACGCTTGCGGGGCCCCACCGTGTTCGTCTTGCCTTCGGTCATCGTGAACAGCCCCGCGCGGTTGTGCATTACGAAGCCCGTTCCGGGCGCCACGAATCCGCTGCCGAAACCCAGATAGATGCTTTGGATCAATGACACCATGTTGCCTTCGGCATCGGCGGTGGTGAGGTAGATCGTGTCTGCGCCGGGAAGGCTGGCGATGTGCGCCAGGTCCGCCGGAACCGCACGGCAGTTGGCCTTGGCGGTATCGATCTGCGCGGCCCTCACCTTGCCGTATTGCTTGGAAAGCAGGGTCGCCACGGGAATGGTCGCGCCATTCGGATCACCCACTTGTTCCAGCATGTCGGCGTAGGCCAGCTTCTTGGCCTCAATCATCAGGTGCAGGCTCTCTGCGCTATTCTGTCCCAGGCTCCCCATCGGAAAGGTCTCCAGGATGTTCAGCATCATGAGGGCGGCGATACCCTGTGTGTTGGGCGGCACTTCGTACACGGTCCAGCCGCGATAGGTGGTGGAGATGGGTTCCACCCACTCAGGCTGAAAGGCGCTGAGGTCCTCGGCACGCATCAGTCCGTCTTCCTCGCGCATCAGCGCCAGCATCCCCTCTGCGGTGGCCCCCTTGTAGAAGCCATCCCGCCCCTGCTGCGCGATCCGCCGGTAGCTGGCCGCCAGGTCAGGGTTGCGAAAGATTTCCCCCACCTTTAGGGGCTCGCCATTGGGCAAGTAGGTCTTCCGGGCATGGCTTTGCCGCGAAAGCTTACTCTGGTTGTTCCGCCAGTCCGCCGCAATCAGTTCGGTCACCGGGAATCCCGTTTCCGCGTATTGGATAGCAGGCGCCAGAATGTCGGCAAAGGATAGCTTGCCAAAGCGTTCCCGCAACGCGTGCCAACCGGCCACAGCGCCCGGCACCGTTACGGAATCAATGCCGCTCTCCGGCATCTGCACGTGCCCGCGACTGCGCAGCGCTTCGCGCGTCATCGCCGCCGGGCTCCAGCCACTCGCGTTCAGCGCATACAGCCTGTCTTCCTTGGCGATATACACCAACGCGAACAGGTCGCCGCCAATGCCGTTACTTTCCGGCTCCACCAGACCCATCACCGCATTCGCCGCGATGGCTGCATCAATGGCGTTGCCGCCCTCTTCCAGCACGCGCGCTCCGGCCGCTGCGGCCAAGGTCTGGCTGGCAGCCGCCACCCCGTGGGTGGTCATCACCATTGCCCGTCCCTGCAACGGGTCTCGTTTCAATGGAAGCGTCTGTGCGCCCACGTCCTTGCCCATCCATCCTCCCATGCCCAACAGCAGCACTGTCACCCGCGCTACCATCATCCACCGGCGGTATCTTGTCCCCTGCATGTCTTGCCTCCTGCCCTGCGGGCGCGATTGCGAATCTAGCAGTGTATCGAACCCTCGTCAGCCCCCAAAATCCGGCGCGATGCGATCGCGTTCTTTCATGTACGAAAACGTTCGTTGACACTACGAACGTCTTCGTATATTCTTGGCCTATGGCAAACCTTCACCCGAAGTCTTCCTCGTCCACAGCCGCCACGCCAGAGTTGCGCACGACGGAAGCAGAGCTGGAAATTCTGCAGGTCCTTTGGAAGAGCGGCTCGTCCACTGTGCGCGAAGTGCATGAGCGCCTGGCCGTGCAGAAGCCGACAGGCTATACCACTACGCTGAAGCTGATGCAGATCATGACCGAAAAGGGCCTGCTGCAGCGCGATGAGTCTCTCCGCGCGCATGTTTACCGTCCCGTCATGCCCCGTCAGGAAGCCCAGCGTTGGATGCTCCGCCAATTGATGGACCGCTTCTTTGATGGATCCGGCGCCCAGGTGGCGATGGGCGCGTTGAGTGAGCGGCCCGCCAGCACTGAGGAACGCAAAGCCATCCGCAAGCTCATTGAAGAGAGGAGGCGCGAGCAATGAACCCGCTACAGTCATCCTTCCCGCAGGCTCACCAGCCAGGCATTGATGCGTTTGCCTGGACATTGCCGCACTTCCGCCGGGAGGCTGCCCTGGCGGGCTTGCTGTACGCCTAACCGCCGTGGAAGGCAATGCCGCGCTCAGATCCGGGGGGCTCAACCGCGTCGGCGCCACGCATACAGGAAGCTAAGGTTGTCCTACTGAGCGCCCTACATCTCGCGGCGATTTTCCATGGACTTCGTCATCGTCACCTCATCGGCGAACTCCAGGTCGCTGCCCACGGGAATGCCCATCGCGATGCGCGATACCCGCAGCCCCAGCGGCTTCAGCAACCTCGCCAGGTAGGCCGCTGTGGCCTCGCCTTCCACGGTGGGGTTGGTGGCCAGGATGATCTCCTGGGCGTGCCCCTCCCCAATGCGTTGCAGCAGATTCTGTAGCCGCAATTGCTCCGGCCCAATGCCCCGCAAGGGCGAAATACTCCCGTGCAACACGTGGTAGAGGCCGTGATACTGCCGCGTGGTTTCCACTGGAAGGATGTTATGTGGCTCTTCCACCACGCAGATCACCGTGCGGTCGCGAGCTTCATCCGCACAAAGATGGCAGACCTCGCGGTCAGAAATGTTGTTGCACTGGGCGCACAGCACCAAGCCGGTTTTCACTTCGGCTAGCGCTTCCACCAGACGGCGCACGTTTTCCTCGCTGGTGCGCAGGATGTGAAATGCAATGCGCTGCGCGGACTTCTGGCCGATGCCCGGAAGGCGTTTTAATTCCTGAATCAGTTGGTCAAGCGGGGCGGCAAAATCCGGCATAAAGGAAGGGAGGAGGCTGGGTGAATGCGCGCTAGATCAGGCCAGGAGGCAACCCAAGACCGCCCAGTAACCCGCTCATCTTCTGCTGCGCCTGCTCGTCCACCTTCTTTGCCGCTTCGTTGAAGGCAGCCATCACCATGTCCTGCAGCATCTCAACGTCGCTGGCCACTTCCGGGTCAATGGTGACGCCGGTCACCACCTTCTGTCCGGTCATTTGCACGGTCACCATGCCGCCGCCGACGGAGGATTCCACACGAATCTGGGCGATCTCCTCCTGCATGCGCTGTTGCATTTGCTGCGCCTGCTTCATCATGCCCTGCATGTTTCCGGGTAGCTTCATCGGGCTGTATCCTTTCCTGGAGCGCTGACGGCATTTTGCCCAACTCATGGGATGCACGGAAGCCGCTCTAGTCGCGCAGACTGCGCACTCTGGCTATTGTTCCACGAAATAGTTGCTGGATGCGCTGTACTTCGGGGTCGGCATCTACGCGTTGGCGCAATGCCACATCATCGGTGGTGGAGCGCTGGGCGCTTTTCTGGTCAACAACCAGCCCAAGGTTCTCA
>JALOKO010000133.1 GCA_025456495.1 Bryobacterales bacterium
ACGGACGGGCCGCGCCCCCCCGCCGACACCCTGCCGGTGATGGCCAGCCTGTTGAGCACGCTACGACGCATTACGGATTCCGGTGACGCGCATGATCCCGTCACCCCGGAGACAGTTCGATTACGACCCGACGGCGAGCCCGATATCTCCCGCCGCCCGGACCCCGGCGATCGGGACACCTGGGTGATCTCCACTCCGCGTTATAGTGCGCCGGAATTGCTTCGCGGTGAAACACAACTGGGTGAGCGCGGTCGCACCGCAGCGGTTCTCTATTCGTTGGGGCTTGTCTTCTACGAGATCCTTCTTGGCCGCAAGCTCTTCCAGCGCGCCTTCCGCGATGTGCTGCGCAAGAACAGCGAGTTGGCCTGGATGGAATGGCAGGTGAACCAGGATCTTCATGCGCGAACGCTGCATGAGCTGCTACCCTCCATCTCCCCGGACGTCTCAAGCCTGTTCGAACGTCTGCTGCAGAAGGATCCAGCGCTGCGGGCATCGGACTACCGCGACGTGGAGACGGCCGTGCATCTGTGTCTGCGCAAGTCCGCCCCCACCGAGGAAATCGCCATGCGCCCGATTCCTGAAGTGGTTGAAGAAGCCCCCGCCGAATCGTCGCACAATCCGCGCGCAGGCAGTGCGAACAGAGGGACGCTGCTGATGGTGATGCTGGCCGTGCTTGTGGCGACAGCGCTCACCGTGGGCGCAGTGCTGTGGTGGCTGCGGCAGAACGGCGGCGCTTAGCGACGATGGCAGCCCACCAACGAGGGATTAGGGAAGCATCGCCTGCTGCTCCAATTCGTCTGCTTCGCGGGCATCCCGGCTTGCCTGCTCCGGTTGACCCAGCAGTTGGAGAACAGCACCGCGACTTCGCAGTAGCTTCGCAACCAGCTCTCGTTCCCGCGCATGCAGCGGACCCTCAGCCTTCCAGGCATTCGCGACGGCCATCGCTTGCTGGTAACAATGCAAGGCGCCTTTGGGGTCGCTGAGCCCCTGGCCACTGGAATCCGCATCCAGGTCGCCCAGTCGGGTGTACGCCTCTACCAATTCGATCTGCAGTTCCCGGTCTCCGGATGCTTCCTCCGCCAAACGATCCAGATAGGTAAGCGCTCGGGCTGCCAGTGTCCGCTGCACCTGCTGTGAGCCGGGAAGTGCTTGCACCTGGTGGTAGAAATCCCAAAGCAGCAATCGCGAGAGACGACGCACGCTCTGCAGCCCGGCCTTGGCCCGAGCCTCTTCCTCCAATGCAACGCGCGCCTGCAGAGTGGTGGCGGTAGCCCCGCCAGCAGTCACCAGCGCCACCATCATGGAAACGACGACCGCCAGCCGATGGCGGCGAAGAAACTTGCGTGCGCGATAGCGTCTGCTGCCCTCCCTCGCCAACACCGGACGATGCTGCAGGTAAGCGCGCAAGTCCCGCATCATGGCTTCCACGTCCCGATAGCGTAATTCCGGTTCGGCGCGGAGGGCCTTCAACACAATGGCATCCAGGTCACCGCGCAGTTGAGATGCACGGATGCGCCGCTCTTCGATTGCCACTCCATCCTGTTCCGCTACTCGCGTGATGGCATCGCTGGGCGGGGGCGGTTGCGTATCCTCCAGGGCACGGGCCATACCGGCGCTGGAGCGGCTTTGGTGCTCAAACGGCAGCCGCCCGCTCAACAGCCGGTAAAGGATGACCCCAAGGGAATAGACGTCAGAGGATGCAGTCACGACTTGGCCGAAGATCTGTTCCGGGCTGGCGTAGTCTGGCGTGAACGCGCGCAAGCCCATCCGGGTGGCCGGGCCTTCCGTGGCTCGATCGTCCAAGAGTTTCGCCGCGCCAAAATCCAGTAGCTTCACGATGCCGCTGGCGTCCACCAGCACGTTGCCGGGCTTCAAATCGCGATGCACCACCAGGTTCCGATGCGTGTAGGCCACCGCATCGCAGAGCTGCAGAAACAGTCGCACCACGTCGCCCACCGCAAGCCGCTGCTGCTCGCAATACCGTTCCAGACTGCTGCCCTGGATGTATTCCATGACCAGGTAGGGCTCTCCACTTTCCGCGAATCCACCGTCCAGCAGCCGGGCAATATGGGGATGCTGGAACGTTGCCAACAACTGGCGTTCCTGCAGGAAGTGATCTCGCAACCAGTCCGACGTAAATCGCGCGGCCACGATCTTCACGGCGACATTCAACTGCAGCGCATCGCCTACCCGGCTGGCCAGGTATACCGCACCCATTCCACCCTTTCCCAGCAGACGCTCCAGGCGATACTTGCCCAGGGTACGGCCAACCCAGGGGTCGTCAACACCGTCCGGTTTCAGCAGCCAGTCCACCTCGCCATCCGCCGATGCTCCGTCTCCTCCAACGCTACCGGCGGAAGCGGGCGCTTGCTGGCGCTCTGCATCAAAGGCCTCCAGCAAGGATCGCACTTCCTCGTAGAGCTGCGGATCGTCGCGCTGCCAAGGCGCCAAGCGCTGGTTGCGCTCCTCTGCCGTACTGTCAGCCAGTTGATGAAACAGGGTCTCGGCGCGCTTCCAGAGATCGCGGTGATCCGTCATGTCGGTAGTCCATCTGCGTCTGATGCCTCATCCCGCGCCGGCTGGCCCGCATCGGCCATCGCCAACGTCGCGGACTCCGCTGGCGGGTGCAATTCCCGATAGAGCCAGCCGCGGGCGAACCGGAGATCCCGCTCCACGCTTGCAGCCGAGATCTCCAGCAGCGACGCGGTCTCGGCGATGGTAAACGACAACAGAATCCGATACTCGACGATGCGCGCCTTCCGTGCATCCAGTGCTTCCAGCCGGTCAAGCGCACGCATGAGATCAATGGTTCGTTCGGGCTCTGTACCTAACCAGGGCAGGTCCAGTGTCAACGGCAGGTCTCGTTCCTTGCCACCCCGACGCTGCGCGGATCGAGTGCGCGCGTGGTCAACCAGGATGTTGCGCATCAGCCTTGCGGCAAAGGTGAAGAAATGCTGGCGGTCTTCCCAGCGGATGCGTTGCTGGTTCACCAGGCGCAAGTACAGCTCGTTCAGCAATGCGGTTGGCTGCAGCGTATGGTCCCCGCGCTCCCGCCGCATCAGCCCCAAAGCGATGCGATGCAGTTGGTCATACGCCACCGGCATCAGGCGCGCAAAGGCCTCAGGGTCGCCTTGACGCCAATCCTGCAACAACTGAGTAATCTCTCCAGGCTTGTCCATTCGATTGCCCGACGGTGGAGGAAAGCGCCACGGATACCACACCCCAGGGGGTGGCGCCACGCAAACAATTTGTCTTTCAGTATGCCAGCCACCGCCCACCACCACCAAACCGACAACCTGCCCCTCAAGCTTCCGGCGCCAGTACCACCATGCTTTGTGGGGATTCCCCTACGGGCACCATCGTGAACAGGGGTGCGGTCTTATTGCGGCGACTGCGCACGGCAGCCAAGCGGATGACGGCCATGTCCCCAGAGCCCTCGTTCAACACCAACGCATACTGCTGGTCTGGGGTCACGGCCACGTACCCCGGGGCGTTGCCAACCGGCACCACAGCCACCAGGCGGCCGGTGATCATGTCCAGGATGGTGAGGTCAGAGGAAAGCCGGTTGGCCACCAACAAATAGGGAAGCGCGGAGCACGCTGCCATGCTGCCTGGGCTTTTGCCTGCAAGCACAGCGCGGTCAACCTCTGTGGTGTACGGGTAGACAATCGCGACGCCATCACCAACCCCGTCCGTAACGAACAGTTGGCCGCCGTCCGGCTTGAAGCAGAAGTGGCGCGCCTCCATGGCCACCGGAAGATCCACCACCGGCTGCGCATCGGCGCCACGGAAAACACTCAGACAACGGCCGCTGTGATTGGCCGCCAACAACTGCCTGCCATCAGAACGGAACCGCACCAGGCCAAAACGCTCGTTCACGCGAAGAGTGCGGACGCTATCGTGGTCCCGTTCCGTGACGATGGCCACGCCCCCGCCCTCCAGACACGCAGCTAGATGAGTCCGGTACGGACTGATGTCCATCGACAACGGCAGCCCCGGCAGCGGCGCCCTTCGCGTCACCTGTAGGGTTTCCAGCGAAACCTCAACCAGCGATTTGGGTTCCGTCAGCGAGATCCAAACCGAGGGCCCATTCGGATCAGCGCGCATCTCCAGCGCAGGACCAGGCAAGCGCAGCCTCCGCGTGATCCCGCGCCTGGCAAAATCGTACTCGAAGACCTGCCCCTCTTCCGGACTCAGCGCATACACGGCATTGTGCTGCGGATGCCGGACAAGCTGCGTTACCACCGCGGGAAACTCCACCTTGGTCACCAGGGCGAAGGCCGCAAGGTCCACCAGGGAAACGAAGCGGCTTTGCCCCAGCACCACCAGCGCATGCCCGGCGAAGAGCTTGGCCTCCTTGCGACAGGCGCTGAGGGAGACCGCAGTCGACAGCGCCACTGCGCCCTTGCCTAGGAACTGCCGACGGGAGATTGGGGACGTCATACAGACGGGGATTCAAATACAGGCTAGGGCAGACGCCGCACCTTGATGTTGCGGAACGCGACGCCAGTTCCATGTTCCTGAAGCACGATGTGTCCCTCGCGGGAGGCGCCGAAGCGCTTGTCGTCCTTGTACTTGCTGCCTGCCACCCAGGCGCGGAACTGATCTGAGTCCAGAGCAAAGGACAGTACGCGTTCGCCGTTCAACCAGTGCTCCACCGTTCCCTGTTGCACAATCAAGCGCAGGTGATTCCATTGCCCGGCCGGGCGCAACACCTTTGGTCCGACAGCCGCCACATCATATACTCCGGCGGTCTTGCGATTATCCTGCTTGGCGTCGGAGTGGGTGAGGTCGTCGATCAACTGATACTCCAGCCCGAATGCGCCTTTGGCCAGCATGGGGGTATGGGCTTCCACCACCAGATACTTCACTCCGCTGTTCCCGCCGGGCTGCAGGCACCAATCCGCCGCAAGCTCAAAGTTGCTGTAGCGCTCGCGGCTCACCAGGTCACCGCCATCCCGCCCGCCGCGGCCATCGCCTTCGCGATGCCATAGCGTTCCGTGCTCCACCCGCCAGCCTTCGGTGGGGAACATATCCGTGTGGAAGCCTCGCCATGCACGGACGTCACCACCCTGAAACAATGCCGTCCAGCCTGCAGCCTGTTCCTCAGAGGTCAAGGGATGCATGCGTGCGCTTTCCAACTGGCACCAATCGGCGGCGACGCCTAGCAGCGGCATCGCAAACGCACCCATCAGCACAAACAGCCACGCCCGCAGGCCACGCAAGGGATGAACCCGGAAAATACCCATACGCGCATCCTAGCAGAAGCGCAGCGCCCCACGATCATTCTGTCGGCTCATCCCCCGGGGCAGCGTGACCGCAACTTCCGGCGGACCGGCGCCAGGTAGTCGCATCAGAGCCTGGAAGCGAATCGGCGAAGGAATCGGTGATGAAATTGGCCATCATTCCACGCGTCTTTAGACAGTACACTGGAAACAGCATGGGCAGCCTGAACTCCGCGACCGCCGTTCCGCGGGTTGAAATCGCCAACGACGAGACGCCCGCCTCGATTACCGCGTGCTTTAACCTCACGCCGGGCATGGTGCGTGAGGCCAGGGTCCGCTTGCGTTGGATTGGCTACGTGTCCATCGCGGCCTCATTGGTGTTCTTCGCCTTGGGACGGCTGGCGCGCCCCGGTGGACCACCTGACCCCAACGCCGCCCTCTCTGTGTACGGCTCACTGGCTGTACTCATTCTGGGTGGTCTGGCGCTGGCCCTGATGGCTAACTCTGAGCGGGTTCCCTCCTTCGTCGTGCTCCGCGCTGGAATCTTCTATCAGTATCTGGGCGCCTTCGCCCTGCAGGTGCTTCGCCTCTGCGACGACATCCATGTCGTGGCCAACGCGGACACGGCCTACGACATGTTGCTGCCGTGGATCGTAATCTTTGGGTTCAGCATCCCCGCCAAAGCACGGGTTGCGTTTCCCATCGCCCTCATCACCGCCACGATGGCGCCGCTGGCATACGCGGTGTATCTCCGTATGGGCATGGTGGAGACCCTCAGCACGGCTGGCTGGGCGATGCGCTTTGCCCCGGTCTACATCACCGCCGCCATCACCGCGTTGCTCTCTACGAACTTCTACGCCCTGGGGCGCCGCCTGGAGTCAGCGCGACAGATTGGCAGCTACAAGCTCACCAACCTGCTGGGACACGGTGGCATGGGAGAGGTCTGGCGGGCAGAGCATCGCCTGTTGTCCCGCTGCTCAGCCATCAAGCTGGTGAAGCCGGATGTGGTTGCCGCCGGCACCAATAGCAGCAAGTCTCCGCAGACGGCGCTGCGCCGCTTTGAGCGCGAGGCCCAGGCTACCGCCGCCCTGCGTTCCCCGCATAGCATCGAAATTTATGACTTCGGCGTCACCCAGGATGGGCGCTTCTATTACGTCATGGAATTGCTGGATGGCATGGACCTGCACTCCCTGGTGCATCGCTTCGGGCCGTTGCCCGCCTCGCGCGTCATCTTCTTCCTGCAGCAGGTTTGCGATTCCCTCAGTGAGGCCCATGAGCTTGGCCTCATCCATCGCGACATCAAGCCCAAGAACATCTTTGTCTGTCGCATGGGGCGCAATTTCGACTTCATCAAGGTGCTGGATTTCGGCCTTGTGAAGAACGTTGGCAGCGCGGAAGACCAAAGCCTTACCCAGGATGGCGTCACCACCGGCACGCCTGCCTACCTGTCGCCGGAGGCGGCAAAGGGCTCTCGCGAAATTGATGCCCGCAGTGACCTCTACAGCTTGGGCTGCGTGGCCTACTGGCTGCTGACCGGACAACCGGTCTTCGAGGGCCGCACCGCCGTGGCCACCATCCTTCAGCATGTGACGGATCCCCCCATCCTCCCCTCGCAACGCACAGAAAACCCCGTCCCCGCGGACCTGGAGGCGGTGGTGCTGCGTTGCCTGGAGAAAGACCCCGCACGCCGCCCACAGACCGCGGACGAGTTGTCCGCGCTGCTTGCCCATTGTGTGGACTCCCACGCCTGGCGCCGCAATGAAGCCCGCGCATGGTGGCGCATGCACCTGCCCAGTTCGCTGGCCCCCCAGGCCTCCACCTGTACGGTACAAACGCTGTCCGTGGACCTTCCCGAGGAAAGCGAGAGCCGCGCGGCCACGATAGGCTAGTGTGCTGGCGGCTAGCATGCGGGCTGTCGCCGTATCCCACGCGAGCTTGCCGTTGGCGGCCATCCATCCTCCGGCCGCACCGCGACGCCGGACCTCCGCTCCAACACCGTGGCCGCTCCAACACCGTGGCCGCTCCAACACCCAGGCCACTCCAACACCCAGGCCACTCGGCGTGGGACTTCCCACATGGGTAAGCGCCCCCCAAATCCCTTTTGAGGATACGATAGGGACGTATGCCATTTACATTGCGCAAGGCCGTGTTCCCTTGCGCGGGCCTAGGAACCCGATTCCTTCCCGCCACCAAAGCGCAGCCCAAAGAGATGCTGACCCTGGTGGACAAACCCCTCATCCAATACGGTGTGGAAGAGGCGCTCGCGGCGGGCATCCCGGACATCCTGGTAATCACCAGCCGCGGGAAATCCTCCATCGAAGATCATTTCGACTTCAGCCCAGAGCTGGAAAGCGCTCTGCAGCAGAAGGGGAAAACCAAGCTGCTGGAAGAGGTGAAGGCCGTCAGCGACCTCATCAGCATCGGCTTTGTCCGGCAGAAGCGCGCGCTGGGCTTGGGACATGCCGTCCGCTGCGCCCGGGACATGGTGGGTGACGAGCCATTCGCCGTCCTACTGCCTGATGACATCATCCGTTCGGAGACGCCTGCTCTGCTGCAAATGAAGGGCGTTTTCCAGCAGCTGGGCGCGTCCGTCATTGCGCTCATGCGCGTCCCCCGCGAAGAGATCTCCGCTTATGGTGTGGTTGAGGCCACTCCCCATCCCTTCCCCGGTCCCCCGAACCGCCTCTTTCGCCTTCATGGGATGGTGGAGAAACCCAGCGCCCAGGATGCTCCCAGTGACCTTGCCATCATCGGCCGCTACATCCTGATGCCAGAGATCTTCCGTTTTCTCGACGCAACCGAGACCGGAGCCGGGGGCGAACTCCAACTCACCGACGCCATTCGGAACATGCTGGCCGAGTTCCCCGTCTTCGGCTATGTCTTTGAAGGGACCCGCTACGATGCCGGAGACAAGTTCGGCTATTTGCAGGCCACCCTGGATTTTGCCCTGCACCACCCCGAATTAGGAACTCGCTTCGCCGCCCATTTGCGGACGAAACAAGCTACCCTTTGAGGTTGCCGCTCACGGTCATGTACCGCCGGAGGTCATCATGCCTACTACCGTATCGCCCGAATCCCTCTCCAAGCTTGCCGATGTCCTGATCGCCTGTCCGCTGGACGCTCCGCTGCGCCCTGAACTCCGCAATACCATCGCCGAACGCCTGGCTGTGCTGGAGTTGGACGAATTCCTGCTCTACCCCAGCTCACTCACGCAGGATCCGCGCCACCACGCTCGTTACTTCCTGGCCGCCGACTTC
>JALOKO010000134.1 GCA_025456495.1 Bryobacterales bacterium
CCTTGCGGCCCGTCGCGGCGAAGGGAAAGGCATAGGTGCCGGCTTCTAATCGCTTCGCCCACAGAGCCCAGCCGTCGCGATCCCAGTAGAGAATCTTCAACCGGTCCGCGCGCTTGCTGGCGTAGACGAACAGGTGCCCGGAGAGCGGATCCACACCCACCACCTCGCGCGCCAATGCACTCAGCGAGTCGAAGCTCTTGCGCATGTCGCAGGGCAGCGTGTAGAGATACACGCGCACCGCCGCGGGCAGGCTGATCATTGCGCAGGACTCATCGCCGCGAGCGCCGCCAGCACGGTGCGCAGCGTGGTTTCCTCGGCGCCGCGGCCAATGCGCAATCGCCACCCGCGATCCAGCAACAGCTCGATCCGGCCCGACTGCGGATATCCCGACTCGTCGGTTGCGTCTCTTTCCTGGCCAGCATTGTCGCCCGCCAGCACAACATCGTCTCCCGTCTCGGCGGCATGGGCATAACCGGCCTGCTGCGAAGCGGACCCATACCGCGCCACCAGCGCAAAGCGGACCTCGCCTTTGCCTTCCACCGAGGTCCGCGCAGGGAGACCGGATGACTGTTGGGCCAACCGCGCATCTTCCTCGGCAAGCACCCGCCGCCAGTGATAAAACAGCGGCTCGGCGATGCCCCGCTGCTTGCAGAACGCCCGCTGGCTCAGCCTGCTCGCCGCCACCTCCGCCATCAACTCACGCCAATACAACCGCCGTGCCCGCGCCGCCGCCTCCCGCCCAGTCTCCCTGCTCATGCACCCAGTCTGCCCCCGCAACCGGGCCTGGACCAGATGGATTCACAGGACGGGTACCTTTACCGATTGTTACGCGGGAGCGTCGGTGTGCGCGCCATCGCGCAGCGTGCTGATGACCGGACAGCATACCGGACACACGCGCATCCGTGCCAATATGTCCTTCCTGGATGGTGGACGCGTTGCGCTGAGGCCCGAAGACCGTACCGTCGCCACCATGCTGAAGGGACCGGAATGGCAAGGCGCATTCGATGAAGATCGCGCCTACGCCACAGGCTTGTTCGGCAAGTGGGGATTGGGTGAACCAGGCACCACCGGATTGCCGAACGATCATGGATTCGATGAATTCTACGGCTTCCTCAACCAGCAACACGCGCACAAGCACTATGTGCAATACCTTTGGCGGAACAAGACCAAGGAAGTCCTGCACGGGAATCGGAACGGGCAACGGCGCGAATATGCCAGTGACCTGATGTTGCGCGAAGCCCTACATTTCATTGACCGGCGGCGCTACCAGCCATTCTTTCTGTACTTCAGCCCCACCGTGCCCCACGCGGCCTTTGAGGCGCCAGACCTGGGGCCATACGCCGATAAACCTTGGCCGGACGAGGGCAAGCACTACGCCGCCATGGTGACGCGCTTCGACAGCTACGTGGGCCAGTTGATGGCGAAGCTGAGGGAGTGCGGACTGGAACAGAACACCTTGGTCTTCGTCACCAGTGACAATGGGGGTGGGGTATCGGCCTCCCAGGGCTTTCTGTCCATGGGTCCGTATCGAGACAAGAAGGGCTCACCCTACGAAGGTGGTCTGCGCGTGCCGATGATCGCGCGGTGGCCCGGCAAGGTGAAGGCAGGCAGTGTCAGTAACCTTCCCTGGGCCTTCCAGGACGTGTTGCCCACACTGGCGGATTTGGCTGAAGTGCGGGGCATCCCGCCCAATGTGGACGGCATCTCCATCGCTCCCACCCTCTTGGGAACCGCCAGCCAGGACGCTGACCGCCCGCTGTATTGGGAGCAGTTCAACGGCCGTGGGATCCAGCAATCGGTGCGTATGGGCAGGTGGAAGGGAATTCGCAACGGCCTGGACGGAAAACTCGCTCTCTACGACCTTCAGCAGGACCCCGGTGAGCAGACGGACATAGCCGCACGTATGCCAGAGGTGGTGGCGAGGATGACGGAATACCTGGCCGTTTGCCGGACCGAATCCACTGACTATCCCGTGCTTCGGCCCCGGCGAGGGTAAGGAGGCGCCGCGACTAAGGCCCAGGGAGTGAGGCCCAGGGACTAAGGCCCAGGGAGTGAGGCGCCGGGAGTGAGGCGCCGTGGGTCGTGCGCCGTGAACGGCGACGATCCAAGGAAGCGGCGGGGTTACACCAAACCCAGCCGGGCTCGCTAGTCGAGACCACGGGAGGGCAACAGACTGCGCACCAGCTTGCGAAGTTCACTCATCGATACGGGCTTGGTGATGTAGGTATCGAAGCCGCGCGCCAGCGCCCTCTCCGCATCACCCGCCATGGCGAAGGCGCTGATGGCCAGAATCGGGATGCGCGCCGTCGCCGGGTTCGCCCGCACTTCACGCAACAGTTCAAAGCCATCCATGCGGGGCATCTGGATATCCACCAGCATCAATTGGGGCATCGATGCGGCAACCGACTCCAAAGCCTCCAGCCCGTCCCGCGCTTCCACCACTTCCACACCCAAAGGCTCCAAACAATCCCTCAGCAATTCGCGACTCAAGGGATCATCATCTGCAATCAAAACGCGGGGTGGCGAAGGACAGCTAGCAGAATCCATGGTTGCCGACTCAATCGCCCCGTCGTAGCCAGAATACTGCGTTGGCTGTAGCATGGCGTTGTCGTGGGTGTCCTTTCGTTGATCTTGCCCGAGCGAAGCGGCCGAGGGCTGTGCTCAGGCCACGGGACAACAGAAGAGCAGTCGTACGCTGAATGACGCGTCCTGCCATTTGGCGCCCCCCCAGAGCGTTGCCTCCACCCGATGGAACGCAGTGCGCAGCCTAACGTTTCTCACTCATTCCAGGTTTCCCAAAAAATTCCTTCATCCTCCAACCCGCAGCGACTTCCAAGCACCACACCGGACGCGGGCGAAGTCCAGACCTGGGTGTTCAGGAAGCAGACAAGTGTTCAGATTCCAGACAGCGCCCCCCGGAGAGAATTCAGCAACAGACAGCCATGGAACTGGGTCAGCGAAGTTTTTTCCTTTTATTTGCAATCACTTTGCGGAGGAACCGGTGCAATTCCCAGGTTTGGCATGCTGCGTGCACCTAAGTATTGCGTATGAAGAACCTCACCACCAACAACAAGTATCAGACGGAGACGGTTACCTCCAACGCCGCGCGTCACCACACTGGCAACCACCACTGTGAGGATCTCCGGTTCCATGCGAAGAGCCATCGTGAACCTCTTGCCATCACCGAACTGGCTGCCGGTGCTGTGGAAGAGAACGCCGCCAGCGGCGAACGCTGCCTCAGCGAAGCCGAGTTTGCGACGGCATTCCAGACGCATTTCCGCAAGACGGTGCGCTTTCTGCGGTCACGCGGAGCAAGCGATGACCTGGCTGAAGAAGTGGCGCAGGAAGCATGGGCGCGTGGTTGGGAGCGCCTGCATCAATTGCGGAACCCAGAGGTCGTTGACGTGTGGGTGAACAGCATCGCCAAGCACCTGTGGCGCAACCGGGTGGTGCGGGACCAGCGCAATAAGGAACTCAACGACAACATGGCCGTGGACCATCGCCCGGACGGGAAGATCTTGTGGGAACAGATCACCCAGGCCTGCGGTGAGGAAGAACAGAAGATTCTGAATTTGCACTATGTGCGCGGATACACCAGCAACGAGATTGCGGAACGGGTGGGCTCCACCGCCCTCGCCATCCGGCTGCGGTTGATGCGCACGCGCAGGAAGCTGGAACAAATGTTCGATCGCGACCTGCTTTTTGCCGGCGCCTAACTAGCCGCCGGTCCTGGAAACCAACCTCGAAGGAGAACGAATGAATTGGGATCAGATTGAAGGGAATTGGAAGCAGTTTGTCGGTGCGGCCCGCGGGAAGTGGGCAGAGTTAACCGACGACGACCTGGAAAGTGCCCGTGGCAGCCGCGAGCAATTTGAAGGCATGCTGCAGGAACGCTTTGGCGCCGCCAAGGACGCGGTGCGCAGCGAAGTGGACGAGTTCCTGCGTAGTTGGAAAGCAGCCGAATAGCGCCTTCCCCCGTTGATATTTACTCGCATTGTTGTCCTATCCCTGCTGTTGTTGACACACCTAGCCCCGGCAATTCACGCCGGGGCTTTTTTTGTATTTCGCTCCTTTTCGCGTTTCGCTCCATCGGGATAAGCCGTATCGCATTCCAATCAGTCCGATGACAGGCGTGGTTAGCCGTCACGGTAATCAACCGGAAGATTCAGCGGGCGCCAGACAAGGCGCGATGGATCAGCAGTGGCGACCGGAAGCGCCCCGCCAGCTCAACGTTTCCAGGTTGCCACGCGGCGCCCGTCAGTTTGCCGACTAGTGAATCACCCTGGACTTCCGATTCATGTAGTCCATCAGGAGATACTGGCCCAGATTATACGGTGTCGTGAAATAGGCCTTACCCCGACAGATTTCCGTCACCTTCTGTACGAACTGCACCAGAGCATAATCCTGGGCAAGCATGAAGGTATTGATGAGGATGCCCTGTTTGCGGCAGCGTCCCACTTCCTCCAGGGTCTTGGAAATTACCATCGGGTCAAGTCCGAAGGGGTTCTTGTAAATACGACCATCATCCAGGGTAAGCGCCGAAGGCTTGCCGTCAGTAATCATGATGATCTGCTTCATGTCTTTTTTCTCTTGACGCAGGATCTTCTGCGCCAACAGCAGGCCATCACGGGTGTTGGTGTGATAGGGGCCAACCTGTACGCGGGCCAATTCCTCCATCCGCAATTCCTCCGCACTGTCATGGAACAGCACGCACCGGATGGAGTCGCCCGGATATTGTGTCTTCACCAGGTGGCCCAGGGCCATGGCCACCTTCTTGGCGGGCGTAAAGCGGTCCTCGCCATAGAGGATCATCGAGTGGCTGCAATCCAGCAGAATCACCGTCGCGCAGGAGCTTTGGTACTCGCTCTGGTGGACGTGCAGGTCCCGGTAGTCCATCTCCAGCGGGAGCTTTACGCCCTCCCGCTGCATTGCCGAGAACAACGTGGCGCTGATGTCCAGGTTCAGCGTATCCCCGAACTCATAGGGCTTTGAGGAACCGCTTGCTTCCACGCCGGTGGCTAGTTCGCGGGTGTCGTGACTGCCAAAGCTGGATTTACCGATGGCCCCCATCAAGTCCTTCAAGGCGCGGAATCCCAGAAAGTCCAGCGACTTATCGGTCACCTCGAAGCGGATTTCCGGCGCTTCGCCCGGCTGGTCGGCGCGACCCTGTCCCACGGCGCTGGAGGGCTCCTGTAAATCGCCGTCGAACTGGATGAAGCCCTCCTGCCGCAACTTTTCGGCCAGGTTGCGAAGCAGTTGATTCAACTCGTCGGGAGACATCCCCATCAGACGTTCCAGCATCTCCTGGCGCTGGTCGTCGGGGAACAGGTCACCGCTTTCCAAAGCCTGCTGAATCTGACGCAGCAGTTCCTCCATGGCATTCGGATCAAAGGAATACCAACTGGAATAGGGGTCCTGGTAGCCACTTTGCAGAAAGTAATCGGAGAGCGCCTGCATGAGGTCCTCGGCGGAAATGCCCAGGTCCTCATCAGTGTACTTGCGATAGGTGATGCGCTTCATGCCGTGCCGCTGTGCTCCCCTCGGGTCGGCGCGCATCCACTTCCATACGCACAACCGGCCCCCACTCTCCTATTGGACTCGCCAGCCGACCCTTTCGATTGCAGGGAAGCACCGGAATCGCGATTTTTGGCGCCTGGACGCAGCACGGCCCCACGAACCGGACGCATCGGCGTCCATTCCGTGGGGCCGCAGGTTCTGGGAACAGGCGCTACACCCCGGGCACCGTGGCGTCCGGCAGCACGTCGTACCAGGAGTATTCGCGGCCCGTGTACACCGAATCGCGCGCCATCACGGCGGACAGCGTACTCTTGGCGCCCCAGATGGCGCCGTTTTCCATCTTGCCGGTGCGGGCGCCGTCGATGAACTGGTTCACGGCATCTTCGGTAATGTCGTAGCGCACGGCCGTTTCCTTCACCGGTTGACCGGGAAGGAAGACGCGGATCATGCTACGCGAGGTATGCACGGTGCCCTTCTCACAGATGAAGGTCTCGCCCACATCATCCCAGCCGTTGATGTTGCGGCGGTTGAACTGCGTGGCCTGATAGCTGAAGCAGAGGTCACTGCCGTACTGATATTGCAGTGCACAGTTGTCCAGGATGTCACCAATTTCGCGGCGCGTCATGCGAGAGCCGTAGCCATGTACCTTGGCCGGATACAAGCCCGTGAACCAGTTCACGACATCGATGTTGTGGCAATCCTGCTCGACGATGATGTCGCCCGACAGATCGCGATAAAAGAACCAGTTGCGGATCTTCTCTTCTTCGGGCGGATGTCCGGTCTTAATGCCGGGTCCACCACCAATCCAGGAACCACGCACCGCCAGCAGCTTCCCGATTTCACCCGAATTCACCAACCGCCAAGCTTCCTTGTAGTCCTTCCCATAGCGCTGTTGGAAGCCCACAGAGATTCGCCGGTTCGGATCAGCCTTCTGGCAGGCGCGCAGGACGCGGTGGCAATCGGCCACATTCACGCCCATCGGCTTCTCGCAGTAGATGTGCTTTTTGGCCAGGATGGCCGCTTCCAGATGCTCAGCGTGCAGGAAGGCCGGCGTGGCGATCAGCACGGCGTCCACCTTGCTGTCCAGCAGCTTGCGATGGTCATTGAATTCCGACGCGCCAGAGTACTTCGCGCGACCAGCGGCAATCCGGTCCGGATAGATATCGCAGATCGCGGTGACCTTCGCGAATTCGTTCTTGGCGAAGATGCCGCTGACATACATGCCACGGCCACCCGTGCCAATCAAACCCACCGAAAGGGCCGAATTGGCCTGGCTTCCAAGCGCGGTTTGCGGCTTCATCACCATGAAGGTAGCAGCGGCGGCGCCGGTGCTCTTCACGAACCCGCGACGGCTTGCCACTTCGTTCTTGTTCCACTCCTGAGGCATTCTCTACTCCTTGCGATGGATCGCTGCTAGGATCCGAGCCAACCGGCCGGACGAAATCAGATGTTGCGATACGGATTATATCAGTGCCCGCTGCCCGCAAGGTTCGCCCTTGGCGTTCTGGGCAACTTGGCATTCTGGGCAACTTGACGTTCTGGCCTATCCGCCACTCAGGTATGCTGAGGGTAGTCCCCGGATTGCGCCAGGGCAGTCCCCGCGAAGTCCCGGGGATCTCCACGCCCCATTGGTTTGGCACTGCCCCCATGAAGCCCATCCCGTCAAGCCCCGGCAATGACCACGGGATGCCCCTCTCCAGCCCCCGCCTGCTACTGGAACCCTTTGATCCGGAATCCGACTACGCCGCCTTCCACGCCCTGGCCACCAATCGGAACGTGATGCGCTATATCTCGGGCGGCCTCCCTTATAGTCCGGAACGCAGTCACGACTTCCTTGCCCGCCAACGGGCGCACTTGCGCGAGCACGGCTATGCGCGCTGGCGCTTGCGCTTGCGAGACTCCGGCCGCTTTGCCGGGCTTTGCGGCGCTGAGATGAAGACGTTGGATGGTGAGCGCGTTCCCGAATTGGGCTGGTGGATTGTTGAGGAACTGTGGGGGCAGGGTCTAGCCACGGAAGCAGCCCAAGTGGCGCTCGATCATCTCTGGCGTCACATCGGCATCCCGCGCATCACCTCGTGTGCCTACCCGGACAATGCACCCTCCATCCGCATCATGCAAAAGATCGGCCTCCAATACGAGAAGCACTTCTGGGAGGAGAGCCCCTTCACCGGCGAGCGCCTTTGGCTGTCGATGTATAGCCGCACACGCTGATTCGCATCCCGCGGGCGCCGCGAAAAAAGCAAACGGGGCAGAGACCGCAATGCGATTCCCTGCCCCGTTTGGCGAAGCACCCAAAGGCGCCATGGCGCTTTAGAACTTCTGCTTGAAGGCCTTCTTGCCCGCGTACTTGGCGGTGCTGCCCAGTTCTTCCTCAATCCGCAGCAACTGGTTGTACTTGGCGATCCGGTCAGTACGGCTGGCGGAACCGGTCTTGATCTGGCCGGCCCCCGTAGCCACAGCCAGGTCAGCGATGAACGTGTCTTCGGTTTCACCGGAACGGTGCGACACCATGGCGGTGTAGCCCGCGCCCGCCGCCATCGACATTGCGTCCAGCGTTTCGGTGAGCGAACCAATCTGGTTCACCTTCACTAGAATCGAGTTCCCCACGCCCTTTTCGATGCCCATTGACAGACGTTCCACATTGGTTACGAACAGGTCGTCGCCCACCAACTGAATCTTCTGGCCCAGCGTATCGGTCATCAACTTCCAGCCGTCCCAATCGTTCTCATCCATGCCGTCTTCAATGGAGATGATGGGGTACTGCGCGCACCAGTTGGCCCAGAATTCCACCATCTGTTCCGACGTGCGGAAGCTGTTGTCGCTCTTCTTGAAGACGTAGCCCTTCTTTTCCTTGTCGTAGAACTCGCTGGCGGCAGGGTCCAGCGCCAGGCTGATCTGCTCACCGGGCTTATAGCCGGCCTTCTCAATGGCTTCCAGAATCACCT
>JALOKO010000135.1 GCA_025456495.1 Bryobacterales bacterium
TGGCTGATGATGCGCCGGTGGAGCGGGATGGAGGTCTGAATCCCCTCCACCACAAACATGTCCAGGGCGCGCAGGGTGCGTGCAATGGCCTGTTCGCGGGTGGCGCCATGGACGATCAGCTTGGCCACCAGCGAATCGTAATGGGGCGGGATGACTCCCTCGACATAGGCATGGGTATCGACGCGCACGCCGATGCCGCAGGGCGGATGGAAGGCGGTAACGCGTCCCGGCGAGGGCTTGAAACTCACCGGATCCTCGGCGTTGATGCGGCATTCGATGGCGTGGCCGCGGATCTCCAGCGTGTCGGGAAGCAGATCTCGGAGTTTGGCGCCGCAGGCCACCAGCAACTGGGTGGCGACGAGGTCAATTCCAGTCACCATTTCGGTCACCGGGTGCTCCACCTGAATGCGGGCGTTTACCTCAATGAAGTACAGGTTGCCGGTGGGGTCCATGAGGAACTCTACCGTGCCCGCATTCACATAGCCGAGGTTGCGCATGGCGGTTTCCAGGCGCTGGGAGATGTCGGAGCGCAATTGCGGGCTGACGGCGGGGGACGGCGCTTCCTCTACCAGTTTCTGGTGACGCCGCTGGATGGAGCACTCGCGTTCCCCCAGCACACGCACGTCGCCGTGGCTATCGCACATAATCTGAAATTCGATGTGGCGCGGGTTTTCGATGTACTTCTCAATGTAGACGTCGGGGCAACTGAAGGCCTGGTCAGCTTCGTGCCTGGCCTGCGCGTACAGACCGGGAAGGTCGCTGGGGTCGCGGACGATGCGCATGCCACGACCGCCACCGCCGGCGCTCGCCTTGATGATCACCGGATAGCCGATTGCGGAGGCCACCTCCAGCGCTTCGTCCACCGTCTTGAGGATGCCGTCAGAACCCGGAAGCACGGGCACGCCCGCAGCCTTCATGGCGGCCCGGGCACGGTCTTTGTTGCCCATCAATCGGATCACGTCCGGTGGGGGGCCAATGAACTTGATCTGCGACATCTCGCAGACTTCCGCAAAGTCAGCGTTCTCACTGAGAAAGCCATATCCAGGGTGGATCGCATCCACATTGGCGATTTCGGCGGCGCTGATGATGCGCGGGAAATCCAGATAGCTTTGCGAACTCTTGGCGGGCCCGATGCAGACGGCTTCGTCGGCGAAACTCACGTGGAGGCTATCCCGGTCTGCTTCCGAATAGACAGCGACGGTCTGGATACCAAGGTCCTTGCAAGCGCAGATGACGCGCACCGCAATCTCGCCGCGGTTGGCGATGAGCACCTTGCGGAACAGGGGCACGCCTGCCACTACCCTGGGCGAGAATGCTTCCCTGGGCGTCGATGCGGCTTCGCCAGCCACGCCTGCCAACGATGACTTACTGCTCATGATGGACCTCAATTTCCTGGGTGGAAGCCGACGCTGCGCGTTTCAGGCAGCGGGTGTACCGGCAGCCGGACGGACACCGCGCGTTTGGCGGAAAGATCAACGGACGCCGTCTAACCTGGAAGCATTCCCACCGGGGTGGGAACCAACGCAGGCACGCCCGACCGGGGGTTGCCAACTCGCGCTAGTGGGGGCGGATGGCCATCAACGGTTCGCCGTACTCCACCGGCTGGCCGTTCTCCGCATACAGGCTGACGATGACGCCGGAGTGCTCGCACTCAATCTCGTTCATCAGCTTCATGGACTCAATGATGCACAGCACCTGGCCGGGACGAACGGAGTCGCCCACGCCCACAAACGGGTCAGCATCCGGGGAGGGCGCCTCGTAGTAGGTGCCAACAATGGGAGATTTCACCACAATCAGGTTGGAGTCTTCGGCCGTCTGGGCGGGTGCGAGGGACGGGCCAGAGGGGCCGGCTGCCGGCGCTGTTGGGTGGGCGGTGGCAATGCGCGGTTCACCAACCACATAATCCTGTACGGAGTTCACGGCGCGCCGAATGCGCACGCGATTTTCGCCGCGTTGGACCTCCAGTTCCGCCACTCCACTTTCGTTCGCCAGTTCAATGAGTTGTTTGATTTCGTCCAGATTCATGTTGTGAAAAAAGGAATCAGTTGCATCCCTGGCGCTTCCCGGTTGGTATCGCCAGCTAACATCTTAGCCCATTATGTTCACCCTCAGTGAATCCGAGAAGGTTGGGGGCGGCTTGGTGTCTTGCGGCTTCCGTGAGCGGCCGCAAGCTGCGCCGATGTCTGTGTGCGCGTCCCCATCCTGCCCGTTGGCAAGGCTGTGCTACCATCAACAATGACCCGTCAGAGCCGCGGAGAGGTGGCTGAGTGGTCGAAAGCAGCGGTTTGCTAAACCGTCGTACGGGCAAAACCTGTACCGAGGGTTCGAATCCCTCCCTCTCCGCCATTCGCCCCACTCGTTTCCCCGGTAGCCCCCATCCCATTTGCCCTGCCTTCCCTTACCCGCATCTGCACCCGAAGGCGCCATGCCCGATTTGCGCGACTGCGGCCCAGATGGCGCATCGGCGCCGCTGCGTTACCCGCAGCCCAGCGTCCGCCGGATGGCAGCAGGTTTTGTTGTCCCTACCAGCCGGCTAACGAAGCCACAAGCCCTGCGTGCGCTAAAGCGCCACGTCGTAGGTGACTACCAACACGTGGGCTTCAGGAAACGCAACGGTGATGGAGGTCATTTCCCCTGGGGTGACCAACTCCATCGCCGTGTCGGCAGCCAATGTGCGGAGGGCCTCATCGAGTTGCCGCAGGATGGGCCGGGTGGCCTCCTTTGCCTGCAACGAAGCCAGGCGGGTGGAGGCGGCCTTCAGTGCGTCAGCCCGCGAGGGCGGCGCTGCCCTTGGCCAAGTGAACGTGAAATCCAATACGTAGTGCGCGCAGCCATAGTGGCGGATCCGCAACGTCGGGACGGCATCGCCATCCACACTTTCCCATGCCTCCCGCTTGCCCCCGGGCACAAACGCGGAACCCTGCGAAAGAATCGCCGCGGGTTCGCCGCGAATGCAATCGTCGTCAGCCTCAACCGATGGCTGCGGCGAGTGGGGCTGCCCCGCCTTCGCCGATTGCTGCGGCGAGGGAGCAGGCGAGGGGGCCTTCTCTGTCGCGCAGCCTTGCATCAGCAGCAGAGCCAAAAAGGGCGCCCCCGCCCGGACGCCCCATTTCCGTGTCAGTCCATCAAGCAATTGCATTCGAACTACCCCGCCTTTCCGCATTCCTGTCCCTTGGATGAGTTGCCGGTTCGGCCAGTTGCCACCACCGCTTCCCACCCGGGCGTACTGTGTGGACAGCCTGGCGTGCGGTATAGGCCATCTGTCGCGCGCTATAAGTGGGGGGAGTTCTTCGGAATCTCAATGTGGTAGGCCGGGTCAACCGGTGGCGGAATCAGCTTCGACACTGCCTTATGGGCCTTTACCGCATCTTCAAATGCCTTGTGCTTGTTTGCCGGGATGGAGCTTGGGGCCACATCAAAGGTATAGTGATCCTCGCTAATGTGTTTTGAGACGCGCGTGGGGCCAAGCGCAACAATCTTGGCGCGCATTAATTCGATTACGGTATCGCGGGGCTTCGTTTTGTTGGCTTCATAGACGTCGATTACCAGGTCGCCCGTGGATGCGTACATATTCTTGTTGTACTCGGCGCCGTGCTTCTCGCAATTCTCGTACATGACCCTGGCCTGGTCGTAGGGAGTCCGCGACACGCTGGTCACTTTCGCGCGGGCAATTCCAGCACTCTTCAGAATCTCCTTCAGCACCTTGGCGGCTGCCGTGGGCAGGGTATTGCCTTCCAGGATGGGATCTCCGGCCAGCGGAGCAGCGGCTCCACCCCCGCCGGTGACGGCACTGGACGTGGTGCCTTGGTTCAGCGTGCGGAGGGTGCGTCCGCCCGGGTCTACTCGGCCATCCGGCGAGGCCAGCCGAACAACCCGCCGTTGAAATTCACGAATGAGCGTGATGGTTTGTGTATCGCACACCGCGCTGACCGCGCAGGGCATCAACGGGGTGAGCTGATGCATATTGTTCACCAACAATTGTTGGACGGCGCGTACATCGTCAGCACGATTTCTGCCGCCCTGACCCACACTCCCAAGAATGGATACCATCGGGGTGTCCCTCCGCCTTCAAGCGATTGCTGCCGCGTTCACGCAGGGCAGGGATGCTGACCGGTCGACCTCGTCCGGTGTCCTTCCCGCTGACCTGCGCGCGCCTTACTGGACAACCCGGAATTCCGGCAGCCATCGGCTCATCCGTGCGCGGAGGCGACGCCATCGTGCGCGGCCGGGACGTCATCGTTTCGGAAATCGTCGTTGTGGGCGCAAGCGCCGTTGCGCTTATCGGGCGGCGGGCGCCACCTGGAACGCAGCCGCCGGTGCAGTCTGCTGCTGTTCGAGGGCGGCTTCGGTGGGGTTGCGCAGCGCAGGCAGCCAGCGGTCCAGGGCGGCCAGCAGGGCCTGCGGGCGGACAGGTTTTGGAACGTAGTCGTTCATGCCCGCGGCCAGACAGCGCTCGCGATCGCCACTCATCGCGTTGGCGGTCATGGCGATGATGGGCACCTCGCGGCTGGTGGCGGTTGCCCCATGGGCGCGCAAACGCCGGGTGGTTTCCAGGCCATCCAGGATAGGCATCTGGATATCCATCAGCACCAGATGAAAGGTGCTTCGATTCATGGCCAGCAGCGCCTCTTCGCCGTTGTTGACTGCCTCCGCCTGCAGGTTCAGTTTGCGCAGGATTCCAAGGGCAACCTGCTGGTTGACGGGATTATCCTCAGCCACCAGGATGCGATAGAGCGAAGGCCGTTGGAGCGACTCCAGCGCGGAGAACGGATTTTCGTGACGCGGGGAGGCGATGGCGGGGGACTGTCGCGGGTGAATGGCCGCGGTGAGTGCGTCCGCCAGCAGATCCCGCCGGATGGGTTTGCAAAGATGCGCCACCACGTTCAGGTACTCGGGAATGGTAGGCGCATCCGGGGTCCGCAGTGGGAGCGCCATGATGACGGGGAGGTCAGCAAAGGCATTGCGCCAGCCGAACGGATCAAGGTCTTGCAGGGGAGCGGACATCGCGGTGTGCAGGTCCACTAGCGCAGCGCGGAAGGGTGATTGGCCAGTGGACGCGCTCAGCGTCGCCAAGGCCTCGGCCATACTCTCAACGCATCGCGTGCGGATGCCCCAGGACTGGAGCAGGGGCGGCAGGAAGTCCCGGGTGGCGTGGCTGCGATCCACCACCAGCAAGCAGGGGGGATCCCCAGCGAAGCGGGGCATGGGGATGCTATCCGCGCCGGTGGTGATCCCGCGGGCAAGCTTGGCGGTGAACCAGAAATCAGAGCCTTCGCCAAGGACACTGTGAACGCCGATTTCACCGCCCATCGCCTGGGCCAGCTGCTTGGAAATGGAGAGGCCCAGGCCGGTGCCGCCGTACTTGCGCGTGGTGGAGGCATCGGCCTGCGTAAACTTGTCGAAGATAGTGGCCGTGTCGGTTTCCGTCAACCCGATGCCGCTATCGCGCACTGAGAATCGCAAGTGCGGATGGGACTGCGCCGCGGCGGACGTGGCGGCGTCCTTGGAGTCAGCCGGCGGGGCGAGGGTGACGTGAACCACGACCTCCCCCTGATGGGTGAATTTCACGGCGTTGCCGATGAGGTTGATTAACACCTGACGGAGCCTGGCCGGATCTCCGCGCAGGATGGTGGGGATTGCCGGATCGACAAAGCTCACCAGATCCAGGTCTTTTTCCTGCGCGCGGGACGCCATCGACATGGCGGTGTCGTCCACCAGTGCGGGCAGGTCAAACTCCGTCTCTTCCAACTCCAACCGGCCCGCCTCGATCTTGGAGAGGTCCAGGATGTTGTTGATGAGGGAAAGCAGCGACTCGCCGCTGGCGCGGACGAGTTCCGCGTAGCGTTGCTGCTCAGCGTTCAGCCGGGTGTCCATCAGGAGCCCGGTCATCCCAATGACGCCATTCAATGGGGTCCGGATTTCGTGACTCATGTTCACCAGGAAGTCGCTTTTGGCGCGGCTGGCCTGACCGGCCTGTTCCTCGCTAAGGCGGAGCGCGGCGTCCGTGGCCACGCGGTTCCGCATGTTCACCAGCATCTGGGCGAAGACGGTTAACAGCCTGCGCTCAGGATCTGAGTAGTGGTGGCGCCGTTGGACGGAGTCAAAGCCCACGAAGCCCTTGCAGAGGTCCCCGTCCAACAGCGGAACGGTGATGAGGCTGAGGATGGATTGCGGTTCCAGCACCCGACGGAGCGCGCTATCGACAGGCAGCGATTGTACGTTGTTGATGTACACCGGGTTGCCCTGGCGGTGGGTATCGACAATCGGTTGGATGTCAGCGATGGACGTTTGCTGGAGGTTGTGAATCTGTGGCTCAATGCCCGGCGCGCACCACTCGTGGGTGTTGACGCAGAGGCCTTCGTCCATCTGGTACTCGAACAGGTAGGCACGGTCAGCATTCACCAGACTCCCCAACTCGCGAAGGGAATCGTTGATTGCGGCCTCAGCACGCTCCGGCGCGAGATTGATGTAGGTGGAGGAGATGCGGATGAGCATGTCCTGTAACTGGGTCTGCTGTAGCAACTCCTGTTCCGCCAGGTGCAGGCTGCTGACGTCCCTGATGGCTGAGTGCAGGAACACTTGGCCGTGGGCGGTCATGCGCGTCAGGCGGACGGCCGCCGGGAAGTCCGTTTGGCAGTGCCGCCGATGCACAAAGCGAAACTCACAACTGCCCTCCTGCAGCGCGCGCTGGATGTAGCAGTTCGCAAGGTCATGGGAGTCTTTTTCGCCTGGCTGGAGCTGGGGAAACAGCGCCGAGACCTTCAGCGAGAGGAAGTCCTCCAGCAGCGAAACCCCGAAGATTTCCAGAGCAGCCTGGTTCCCGGAGTGGATCTGCAGCGTGTGGGGAGAGAACGTGAGCTGGGCATCGCCGGAGTTTTCGAAGAGCCCCCGGTAGCGTGATTCGCTTTCCAGGATCTGGTCTTCACGACGACTGATAAGGTGCGCGCTCCAGCCGATACCGCCCATCCCCAGCAGCCACAAGCCAACGTGGCCAAGCAGGATGCTCAACATGGCTGCATCCTGGCCTGCGGCGTGATGGTTGTGGGGCAGCGCCACCAGCATCCCCCCCGCGATGTCCCCATTGGGAAACTTCAGCTTAGGGTGGCAGTTGAGGCACACCGGTTCCATGGTGAGGGGGAATAGGACGCGGATGGCGCCGCGCGGGTCTGGCTTCGTCAGAAGCTCGTAGGGTTGCCCGGAGTCCGCAAGCCGCCGCATGGCCCGCCGTTCGTCCCGGTTCGCCGCGATCTTTGACCAACCACCTCTTAGTGGCAACAGTCGTACTTGTTCGTCTCCATGGGGGGTGGGGAGGTCGTGGAAGAACAGCGCCAGCCTCTGTGGGTCAAGGCGCGCGAGGGGCCGGCCGTCGCTGGTGGATGCGGTTGTGGGCGCGGCAGCGGAAGGCTGTTCTGAAGGAGGGGCCGTGGAAGCGGAGTGGACGTAGATTTCCGGTTGGGTGGCCAGCCACTTGCGAACGCGCATATGGCTCTCGAAGACGACGCGCGCATCCGCAATCGCATCCTGTTTGGAGCGCTGGAGGTGGACGTGCAGATTGCCGACGGCCGATGCTGTGACCAGTGCTGTCCAGATGGCGGCCATGCCGAAAGCAGCGCGCGCGACTTGCGGATTGATTCTTGAGAACATCGCCATTGCTGGTGCGGGATTGCCTCCATGAACAGCATCACTCGCGGACATGCCGGGCTACAGTCACCGCCAAAGGCCTAGGCCGGTGGGAAAGATGGCGCAATCAGACGTAACAGCATGCAAAGCATATCGGCAGGCCAAGGGAGAGGGTTGAGCCTGTTCCACGCGCGACGGGGATTGTTTGGAAGGGGCGGACAGAGAGGACAGCAGCGGCGTGAGACAGCAGCGGCGTGAGACAGCAGCGACGCGGGGTGGAAACCGCGTGGGACAGAAGCCGGGTGGGCGTGGGGGGCACGCGGGGAGCGGGCAAGATGGGACGCTGCAGGGAGCGTCCCGTCTTGCGCCAACGGGGGTCAGGCAGCAGCCTTCGGTGAGGTGAACGAGAGCACGCGGTCCTGGATGGCCAGCCGCAACTCCTCGCCATCCTCGGGCAGGTTACGTTGGGCGGCGATGGGCAGCATCAGGCGCAATTCCTGGTAGGTGAACTCCTTCTTGGGGGGCAGGACATGGAAGCCCAAGGCGTTGGTAAGTCGATTGGTGATGCGGATGATGTTGCCGATTTCACGGTCACCGGAAACCGGGAGTTCGTGATGGGTTTGGGCGACCACGCCCACTTCGGTGGGAAGGTTCCATTCGGCCACCAGCCACGCGCCAGCCATGCAGTGGTCGATGTCAAAGACATCCAGTTCGGCGTCGATGAGTTCCAGGTTCTCGTCGGCCGCCACATCCAGCAGGCGGTTGTATTCCTGGGGATACGCGGTCATCATGCCCAGGCGACCGACATCGTGCA
>JALOKO010000136.1 GCA_025456495.1 Bryobacterales bacterium
GCCCAAGCTGATCGCAGTGTTCGTAACCATTGCCCTCCTAGGCCCATGGATGTTGAATCAGGCCGTGCGTTTCTCTGTGACGGTACTGGAATTGATCCCGATGGTGAGGTAGGCGATGGACCTGTTGGATGGTCTTGGACGCATCCTCAGCGCGGCGGGCTTTCGCGGCAGCTTACAGGGAACCTTGCTGCTGTACGGCCTGGTGATGGCGCGCTTCTCTATCGCCGTTAGTCTGGCGCCCTTTCTGGGAGGGCGCGCCGTTCCCGCGCAAGCCCGGGTTGGCTTGGCGGCGGTCATCACGTTGCTGGTGGCGCCGCATCTGGTGGCGCCCACGGAGGTGAGCCCGATCGCTGCGCTAGCGCTCTTGGCGAAGGAAGTGGTGATTGGAGCGATTCTCGGCTATCTGGCGCAGTTGGTTTTCCTGGCGATTGAAATGGCCGGAGCATTGATTGACAACCAGCGGGGCATGAACCAGATCTCGCTGTATACCCCGCAACTGCAGGGTCCGGCGTCTTTGCTGGGCATGCTGCAGGTGCAGGCTGCGATCGCGCTGTTTGTCACCTTCGACGGGCACCTCTACTTTTTGCGCGCACTCACTGATAGCTTCACTGCGCTGCCTGCCGCCACACTGCCAACCTTGCGGGCGGGAGGCCTGGCGATTGCCGACCTGGTGACTCGTCTGACTGCCGATCTCTTCGTGATTGCTGTCCGCATTGCGGCGCCGGTATTGCTTGCCCTGTTCCTGGTGGACATTGTCTTCGGCGTCTTCAATCGCATGGCTGCACAAGTGCCCGTGCATCAGGAGAACCAGACTGCCAAGGCGTGGGTGAGTCTGCTCTTCCTGCTGCTGGCGCTGCCCCTTCTGTTGACCCAGTTGCGCATATGGCCGCAACAGTTGTTCGGACAAATGGAAGCCTTGATGGCGGGCTTCCGCTAACGCGGCGGATGAGGTGCCGACATGGCCGGAGAGAAGACAGAACAGCCCACAGACAAGAAGCTGCGCAAGGCACGCGAGAAGGGCCAGGTAGCCAAGAGCACTGACCTGGTGCAGGCAGCCGTCTTCCTGGGTGCGGCGGCGGCGCTTTGGGTTTCCGGCGAAGGCATGATGGAGACCTTGTTGTCGATGCTGCAAGGGCTGCAACGTAATGGACTACTTGCGGGTGACCTACCCCACGGGAAGCTGCTTGGCATTGTTGGTGGTTGGTGGCAAAGCGCGATGTTTGCGCTGTTACCCCTGCTGGCTGTAGTGGTCCTGATGAGCGTGGCAGCGAACTTCCTTCAGGTTCGCGCCCTGTTTAGCGTCGCGTCCCTGCAGCCCGACCTGAACAAGCTGAATCCGTTGGAGGGCCTGAAGCAGATCTTTCTGAAGCCACGCACCTACCTGGATCTGTTAAAGAACCTGCTCAAGCTGGCGATCATTGTGTGGATCGCATGGATGGCCATCGATGCCATCCTGCGCGATCTGCTGCTGGCGGGAGCTATCCGGCCAGATCGATTGGGCGCGATCGCCGCGGACAGCATCTATCGCATCCTCATCCAGACCGGCGCGGCATTCCTTGTGATTGGCGCAGCCGACTTCGTTCTGCAGAAGAAGCTCTACATCAAGGACCAGATGATGACCAAGGAAGAGGTGAAGCGCGAGTACAAGGAAGATGAAGGCGACCCGTACGTGAAGCACCATCGCAAGGGAATGCATCAGGAACTGTTGCAGGAAGGTGAGGTGGCGAATGTCCCCGCGGCGGATGTGGTGGTAGTGAACCCAACGCACCTGGCCGTTGCCTTGAAGTATGACCAGGAGACCATGAACGCGCCGCGCGTGGTGGCCAAAGGACGCAACCTGCACGCGGAGAAGATTCGCGAACTGGCGCGGAAGCACCAGGTTCCCATCGCCCGCAACGTGTACCTGGCCCGGCAACTGATCCGCGTGGAGACGGGCAACGAGGTACCCGAGGATCTGTATGAGGACGTGGCTGAAGTGCTGCTGTGGGTGTATGAGCTGAAGGCGGAACGAGGGCGGAGCGGTGGCGGGTAACCGGACACTACCTGCGACCGGACGCAACATCGGCAATCCTTCATCGATAACGGATAGAGAAACTCATGCGAGTGCGATACACCGTTCCGGGCTGGCAGCCTACCATGCCGCGTGGGGTCGCCCCCGTGCGTCCACCAATCGCCTTCCGCGAGATGGTGCGGTCAAGGCAGGAAATTCCAGACACTGATTGGAAGACCCCTCTGCGCGCGGCTTCGCGACAGAGCCTACGGCCGGAGCTGGAGAAGCCCCCATACGTGCGTGGCGCAGAAGTCCAGACCGCTGAGACGGCGCGTCCAGGGATGCGCACCATTGCACATCGGCTACCAGTCGCGGGTGGTCCTGCGGTGGAGAGTCTGCGTGTTCTGCTGCAGGAGTTGGCCACGATGGAAAATCGAATTCTGCTTCGAGCAGCAGGGGGCAGCACCCGCGGCTGACGCGACCGCGTTCGTTCGATTCCGACGGAAGGAACCATGACCAAGATGCTAGAACAGGATTACCAACGCCTGGCCGAATGGGGCTATGGATGCTATCAGCAGGGTGATCTCCGGCGGGCGCGCATCTTGTTCTCAGCCCTGTTGGAGTTGAGAGAGAACGACAGCTATGCAGCGCGCGGGTTGGCCGCGGTGGCACTGCAGGAGGGAGAGCCAGAGGAGGCCCTGCAACTCATGCGGCGTCTGGTGGAGAGGATGCCTAGCGACCTGGCGGCAAGAGTCCGGCTGGCAGAGGCGCTGGTGGACGCGGGGCATCTACCGGAGGCGCAACGCGTCATTGCCGAGTTGGACTCGCGCATCGACGCCACAACGCGGATGCGCCTCCAAATGCGAATGCGACACGCGTTCGCGGAACGGGCAACTTCCTTCTAACGACGCGCGATAAGGCAACCGAACACGGTTCGTCCGTGGCACAGGGAGGATAGGCCGCATGGCAATGGTGAATCTCAGTAGTCTTTCCACAGTGACGTCCCGGATGCTCGGTAGCGATCTTGGCGGAGCTGTTGCTTCAGGCGTGTCCACGTTGATCCAGCAGGGTGGTCAGGAGTCCTTACTTGCTGCGCTGGGCCAACTGGAAAAGTCGTTCGGCCCGGCAATGCAAGGGCGAATCGGGTCTGGTCCGCTGGCGGCGAATCCACTGGCCTTCCAAAGCGGAGCAGCAGCTGTGGCGATGGGTGCTGGCATGGGGGCTCCGCTCAGTGTTGCGCAAGGTCTGCAACCCCAGTTGCCGCAGATGATGCAGAGCCTTGGCGCAGCTTCCGGCAGCCTGCAACAGAACCTGCTGGCGGCAGGCGCGCCACTTGGATCTTCCATGAACGCGCAACTGGCTACACAGTTTGAGGCCACCATGGACGAGGCCATCCGATTGCACCTGTCGGGCAACCCCGCCGATGGAGTGCAGGCGCAGGCGTTGATGCAGCAGGCGTTGGGAATGGCGCCCGGGCCAAAGGGAGCAGCCACGAGCCCCGCCGGCCCCGTCAGCACGGGCATTCCGCAGCGAGTGGCCGCCGGCATGCCTAGCCCGACGCTGGCTCCCACCAGCGGCGGCGGAGGAGGCGGCACGGCGGGCAGCGGTGCGGCGGCAATGGGCGGAGGACTGGACGCGATGATGGCTCAGGCTGAGGCGCTGCTGCGCTCAGACAGCATGGAGTCACAGTTGGCGGGGCAGCGCTTAATGGCCAAGGCGCTCCGCATGTTTGAGTTGATTTCCAAGATGATCGAGAAGCAAAGCGAGATGGCATCCAAGGCAATCGCCGCCATCAAGTAACCCAACGCCGTATCGGGAAAACCCACAATCCAAGGCTGCTGCAACAGGGCGCCGGCTCTCCGGATGGAGACGGCGCCCTGGGTGCGTTTGCGTGCCCGCTGCCAGGTGGGCCAGCAATTGCGGGGAATGAAGAAAATCCAGTGTGAAAGCGCAACCACCGTTGCGGCTGAACGATAAACGGAGTGTGCATGGCGATTCCAAGGGAATCCCCGCAGGAGGCAAACAATGAAGATCGGCTTACCCAAACCCGCACAACTGCTCAGCCTGGCGACAAAGATGGCGGGCGCAGGTCTTGGCGGACCGATTGGCGCGGCCTTAGGCGCGGCGTTTCAACTCGGCAAGAGCGCAAGCGAGATGAAGAGCACGCTCTCGAATCTGCAGTCCGCTTTGAATAGCGGCGCCCCGAGAGTCAACGCACAAACGCCCAGTCAGCCACAGCCATTCAACCGCACTACCATCACCATCCACATTCACCAGCAACCGCTGCAAGCAGCCACGCAGAGCCCCAATCAACGCTACACCATGCCGCCGATTGTGGGGAACGACTCGCAGTGGCCAGCCTTCTCACAAGCCGCGAACGCACGCATCACGGGAGGTGGCGCAGCGCTGTTTGACGGAACGAACCCATGGACCAAGAACGATGGTCGCATTGAGGAACGCGCAGCTGTGGGGATGGTGCTGCAGCAGAACGACAGCCTCCGCTACGACGCGGACAACAAGATGTTCTACACGACATCCACCAATGGCGTTCGTACGGACAAGTTAGCCTTGAACGACGTGGTGAACACGATTCGCGCGCATGGTGGGGCAACGCAGGATGCGCGCTCGTTTTCCGCAGTGGGCAAGCTGGCCAACGAGGCTGCCAACACACCCGGCGCCGCTACGCCGCAGCAGAATCCCATGAAGGCGCTGGCCGATGTGTTCAAGCAACTCAGCGATGTCTTCGGAAAGATTCTGCAGCAACTGGCGGGAGGCCAGCAAAACGCAGCCAAGAGCATCAGTGATGCGTTTGAAGCGCTGGGTAAGTCCCTCTCTGGCGCTGGCGGAGGGTCTGCCGCATCCAGCCCGATGTTCAGTGGTGGGCTGTCCGCGATGGGCGGTGGAGGCAGCGTATCTGGCGGGCCTGGCCAGCAAGCCATGGGCATTCGAGGAACCGGGGATGGCGCCAGCGGCTCGTCCTTCACCAGTGCCCCGGCCTCGGCGGGATCCCCCTCCGCGGGTTCGGCTCCCGGTGGAGGCAACCTTGACTCCATGATGTCGCAGGCAGAGAAGCTGTTGCGCTCAGACAAAATGGAGGACCAGATCAAGGGGCAGAAGATGATGCAGCAGGCCATGCGCATGTTTGAGCTGATATCGAAGCTCATCGAGAAGCAAAGCGAGATGCAATCCAAGGCGATCGCCGCCATAAAGTGAGCTTCGGCGCGCGGCCTGCCCAGCGTGGCCTGGCTTCCTACAATCGCTTCCCAGCCCACGCTTTCCAATCAACCGCCCAATCCAATTGAGGAGAGAAACCATGTCCACCACTGCTACTGTATTGCCGGAGAACACGCTGGCGGAAGTCATCGCCGGCAATCAACCGCTCAACGTTTTTCTGGGCTTAAGCCCAGAGCAGATTCAAGCCTTCGCGGTGCTGGGCTTTTCCAGCTATCAGCAGGGCCGCGTTGCCGAAGCACGCGAGATCTTTGAGGGTCTCATTGCCGTCGACAACAGCAGCTACTACGGCTGGGCCGGGCTGGGAGCCATTGAGCTGACGGAAGAGAATCTGGATGCCGCGGAGCATAATCTGCGTTGCGCGGCGGATCGAAACGGATCTGACTCGACGGTGATGGCCAACCTGGGCGAGGTCTACCTGCGCAAGGGCGACACTGAGAGCGCCGCCTCCTTCCTGCAGAAAGCGCTGGAACTGGACCCCCTGGGCGAGGACCCCGCCACCAACCGCGCGCGCGCCATTCTGCAGGGGATGATGCTGGTGTTGGATGAGATGGAGAAGAACCCGGATCTGTTCGCTGAGGAAAGCAACTAGTTACGATTTTTCACCAGGAGCCTTCGCCAGAATGCCCCATGCATTCTGGCGACTCACCCCATGCAAGCAGCACCCTATCGCTGGAATGAAATCGTTTCCGATTTCCGCAACGGCAACCTAAGCAAGCTGCTGACTCAAAGCGCTGACTTGGTGCTGGTGGTTGCCATCGCGTCCATGGTGGGCTTGATGCTGGTGCCCCTGCCCACCTTCCTGCTGGACATCTTCCTAACCGTGAACATCACGGTTTCCATCCTTGTGCTGATGGTGTCCATTTATATCTCGAGTCCCATTCAGATCGCTTCGTTTCCCACTCTGCTGTTGATCACGACGCTTTACCGGCTGGCGCTGGATGTCTCCACCACGCGCCTGATTCTGCTGAACGCGGATGCGGGCGAAGTGGTGAGGTCGTTTGGCATGTTCGTTGTCCAGGGGAATTTTGTGGTGGGCGCGGTGATCTTCCTCATCATCACGCTGGTGCAGTTCATTGTCATCACCAAGGGCGCGGAACGCGTGGCGGAAGTGGGTGCGCGTTTCACCTTGGATGCCATCCCCGGCAAGCAGATGAGCATCGACGCTGATCTCCGCGCCGGCACCATCACCTTTGACCAGGCACGGCACCGGCGCGAAGAGCTCTCGCGCGAATCGCAGTTCTACGGCGCCATGGATGGCGCGATGAAGTTTGTGAAGGGTGATGCGATTGCAGGCATTGTCATCACCCTCATCAACATCGTCGCCGGGCTGATCATTGGCATTGCCATGCTTGGCATGGAGGCTGGTGAAGCTGCCCAGGTCTTTTCGATCCTTACCATTGGCAGTGGGCTGGTGTCACAGATTCCGGCACTGCTAATCTCAATCTCCGCAGGCATGGTTGTCACTCGTGTCGCCTCTGAGCGGAACGATACCAACCTGGGCTCGCAACTGATGGGGCAGTTCTTTTCGCAACCTAAGGCGATTGGAGTGACGGCGGCTTTGCTGCTGCTGATGGCCATCACGCCGGGCTTGCCGAAGATCCCCTTCCTTCTGCTTGCGGGCGTGGTTGGTCTTGTGGGACACAACCTGCTGAAGGCACGCCGTCCTGAGCTCGCCCCGGATTCCGCACAGGATGACTTGGCCGACGATGCGTTGATTCGTATGCCGCAGGTGAGCCCCACACTGGGCGTCGTGGTTCGCGCGGGCAATGCCATGGCCGCTTTCCTGAACCCGGATACACCGGAGGGCAAGCAGTTTCAGGAAGCTCTCTATGAGTTGCGAGAGCGGCTTTACTACGAGTTGGGAGTGTTGTATCCACCCATTCAAGTGGCCACCGATGAAGGGATTCCGTCCAATGCATTTCACATCCTGCTGCACGAGACACCCATCGTTCAGGGCGTGATTCAAGCAAACAAGCGGCTGGTGGCCGAGCCGCCGTCGGCTTTGTTCATGTACGGAATTCGCGGCGAGGAAGGAACGAATCCACTCACGGGTCGGCCTGCGACATGGCTGAATCCGGAACAGGCGCAGTTGGCTGTCAACACGGGATTGACGGCTTGGGATGCTGGCGAGGTACTGCTGCTGCATCTCACCCGATTCCTGCGTCGAAACGGCGCGGAGTTCCTGGGAATCGAAGAGGTTCATGCGCTGCTGGAGCGCGTGAAGCAGATCTACCCCGCCCTGGTGGAGCAGGTGATGCCGAAGCCCGTCAGCTTGCACCTGCTGGCGGACGTGCTGCGAAGGCTGGCGCGGGAGACTGTTTCCATTCGGGACTTAAAGCTGATTCTGGAGTCCATGGGGGATTGGGGCCGCAGCATCGACAACCCCGCGCTGCTAGCGGAAAAGGTCCGCGCAGACCTGCGTCGGCGCATCTGCTACCAGCTCTCAGGTGGTGGGCAGACCCTCTACATCTACGGCATGGACGCCCGCCTGGAAGAGATGTTTCGCATGTCTATCCGTCGTGGCGCAACAGGCGATTCGTTTTACATGCAGCCTGCTTCGTTGAACGAGGTTGTGGACGCCGCCACGCGGAGTTTCGGGCGTCTGCCCGCCACCGCGCAGTCGCCTGTTTTGGTCACTGAACCCGACATTCGTCGTTACGTAATGCAGGTGCTGAGCCCCAGCTTTCCAGATCTTTCGGTCCTAAGCGTTGAAGAGCTCTCGCCGCAGATTCAGATTCATCCGCTGGCAACCGTTGGCGCCTAGTGCCTGGCCAAGGTTGACTGGAACAGCATGGAGATACTGAGGAGCAAAGGTCGATGAACCAGACAGAGAACTACTGGCGTCGCTTCCCCCATGTGGAGGCACTCTTCCAGGAAGGCCGACTGGAGGCGTTTCTGCAGCATTGTGAGCATAATTGCGCCGCCTTGGACGCGATTGTACAGCAAGGCGACCAGCACGACGCGGAAAAGGCGCGGATGGCGATGACCGCCTATGGTCATACCCTGCAACTGCTGGATCAGCTTGCCAGCGTGCTGGCCGGCAAGGAAGAACAGCACTCGCCCCGGTAGGCAATCCGTTATGGCATGGCAACCGCCATCCCTTACTGGACGATACTTGGGCAGAGACCGCCATACGCAGCGGCAAACGGAAGGAGTGACGCAATGTCAGTAGCAAGAGGCGTGGGCGCAGCCTACACACCGAACTTCAC
>JALOKO010000137.1 GCA_025456495.1 Bryobacterales bacterium
AGCGGCCCCCGTTCACCGACACGGCCTGCGTACCGGGATAGGTGGTGCCGGAGGTGGTGTCGCCACGATAGTCAGTCACCGTGCCCACCACCAGCCGCATCAACTGGGTGGCATTGCGGCCATTTAATGGCAACTCCTCAATGCGCTTCTGGTCCACCACCGCTTTGAGGGTGGGCGAGACGGTATCCACCACCACGGCGTCCGCGACAACAGTCACCGTTTCCGTAGCCGCGCCCACCTTCAGGGTGGCATCCACGCGGATGTTCTCGTTCACCTGCACGCGAATCCCGCGCACGGTGAAGTTCTGGAATCCAGCAGATTCGACGAACAGATCGTAAACGCCAACAGGCAGTGCATTCAGCGTGTAGTTGCCCTCCGCGCTGCTGGTGACGGAAAAGCGCAAGCCAGTCCCCGTGTTGACGCCCACAACGGAGGCGCCTGGCACCGAAGCGCCGGAAGGGTCAAGCACCCGGCCAGCGATGACCCCGTACACGTTCTGGGCTACGCCCGCGCTGCAAAGCAACAGCAGAGCAGCCAGAATCTTCCAAGGAACCGATTTCTGTATCATCTTCCCTTCCTCCCCATCGTTTCGGCTCATCTTAAAGACGGCGCCTCTCTTCAATCCGCAAGCCAGGCAAGGCCAACCACGCCACGCTCGTAGCGCTGACGGCCACCCGTCACCCATCTGAGGAAGCTGAACCTCCAGCCCCAGCGGGATCCCAGATGGTGGCAACGATCTCGCGCTCAGCAAACAATGATGGAGACCAGTAGTACAACGTCACCAGCCTGCCATCGGAACGAACCGCGTCCCGTGTGTATCCCAGGTCCCATGCGCCACCGTCGTCTCGCAATACCCAGTGCGAACTCCAGGACTTGCCATCGTCGGTGCTCACGACAGCGCGGATGCCAAAGGGCTCACCACGATATCCCCAGGTGATGATGAGCCTACCATCGGGCAACGGGCGAAGCGACGGGGGGTTGCCGCTCTTGCCACCTGAAAAGGGCACGGGCCGTGCAAGCGCACTCCACGTAAGGCCCTGGTCGTCGCTCGCCCAAAGGTCAATCCAGTCGGTGTGATCGTCCAGCTTCACGCGAACCGCTGAGAGAATCCGTCCGCCCGGGAGCAGGACGCTGGAGGGCATGATGGAAAAGCCCGCGGGTTCAGCGCCCAGCCAGCCACGGGCCTGCCAACTGACGCCGCCGTCCGCCGTGTGTACACAGACGGAGTGCCCTTCCTTGCCGTTTTGCTTGGCCGCGGTCACGAACACCAGCGCCTCGCGCTTGCCCAACACGAGGTAGTCCGTGCGTGCGGCGATGGCCCTTCCGGCAATCGAGGGGAACTGGAACGGTCCATTCCAAGTGTGCGCCTTGTCGAGCGAGTACCAGAAGAGCGATGGCTGGTCTTTCCCGTCCTGTGAGCGTAGGGTGAGCGCAAAGCCGGGCGCGCTGAAATCCATCGGCTGGGAAAGCTGTTGTGGCTGCGGACCGCCCTGGGCAGGCGGCAGCAAGGAAGCGGGTGCCGAGACCTGCCAGGTTTCCCCGCCATCCACACTGCGGGCAAGAGCAGGGACGATCGGACGGCTGCGGTCGCGCTGATGGCGTTCCGGATCCGTCTTGATGAAGTAGGCGGCGCCGAAGCCACAGGCGATCTCGTCGCCCCACTGCCATAGGCCAAAGTTCGCGGGCCATCCGCCGAAACGGCCGGGCTGCGCATAGACGGGCACGTGCCGCACTCCGGCAATGGCCTGCGCCTTGCCCTCCTGAGCGTATCCGGACGCAGCTGCCAGAAGCATGGGCGCCGCAAGCATCGTCCGGCGCGGGATAAAGGGTGGAGAGGGGCGTTGACTCATGGCGCTGATCTCCTGGTTCGTGGCCTTAGCGAGCGGCCGTTGGGGAAGGCATCTCTTCGCGCAGCAGCCACACCTCGCACACCTGCACGCCCCTGCCGTTGCCTCCCAAACCCGATGGCCGGGTGAAGCGCAGAGTGAGAGCGCCATCCGAGGTGGCCTCACGCGGAATGGCAAACTCCACCGGCGTGAAGTCCATGTTCTTGGGCTGGTAGGGATGGATCTCGAATCGGCCATCGGCCTCTAACCGAATCGGAATCGGATTGCTGTCGCCGCCGTAGATGATGCGGACGCGGTACGACGCGAAGGGGTCGAGGTTGTCGTAGCGCATCTCCAGTGGGGAGTCGCCCGCCGCCTCCGCCACTCGCCACCAGGAGATGCGTCCCGTCGCGTTGGCACGGAAACCGCTGAAGCCCGTCTTCACAGTGGCGGCCATGGTGGGATCGTCCTGGAAGCCTTGCGGCCGCACCAGATGCGCTTGATGCAGCGGATCGCCCAGGTCATCGTAGAAGCCGCCGGGGCCGGCGTCCGTCCAATGGCGAACGGCATCCAGCCGCCGTAGGCGGGCGCGCTCGTCCGGTTCCTGACGAGTGGAAGCCAACTGCGCCAACAGCCAGGGTGCATTGCTGAGCGGGGTATCGATGAGATCAAGATTTGCGCCGCGCCCGACGCTGATGGCCTGGTAACGCTCAACGCTCAACTGCATGCGGATGCTTTGAAAGAGAGCCTCGGCGAGTTCAAACACGCGGGCGCGCAGTGCGGCTGCGGGACGATCTCCGACCAACGGACTAAGCTCGCGCTGGGCGGCGTCGATGGCCGCCAGACTGCCCACCGTTGACGCCTCACTCAGCATGCTGAGCGCACGCTCTTCGCGGGCGCGTTCGTCCAGCAGTCGCGCACGAACGTAAGCATCGTAGTAGGCGCGGTAGAGGGCCTGCTGAAAGCGCCAGTTGGCCTTTTGGGCTGGTGTGGCGCTGGATTCCATCTGGCGAAACAGGCTCAAGGTGGCGCCAACACTTTCGTTGGAAAGCAGGGGTCCGCGCCAGTTCTGTTCAAGACGCAGCAAGCCTTGGGCGAAGGGCTCCTCCAGGGAAGCGCCAAGCAGTAGGCGGGAATAGCGTCGCAGGACATCGGTGAGGTCCGCATCGGGGTCCCAGCCCAAGGCGCTCCAGACGAACTTGTTCACGTCATCATTGCATCCTTCGGAATAGGCCAGAAAGCCGTGGGGCGCCTGGGGCTGCACCTTGCGCACAATCAAGGCCTGATCCACCGGACGGGGATTCACCGGCTCACGCTGCAACGTCAGCGCGTACGCCACGTCCCAATCGGGCACCGGGAACTGCGCACGCATGGTGTGGGTGATGTCCGGGTAGTGCCGCAACTCAAATTGGGCGGGCACGCGTTGGCGGAGTTCGCTCAACGATGCCCGGTTCTGTGGCCCGTAAACCACACCTTTCAGCCATGCCGGACGCTGCGCCAACAGGCCGTAGAATTCTTCCATCCAGGCCGCATCGAAGCCTTGCGGCGACACCCACATCGTGGCCTTGGGATGATACTTGCGCAACACCTCTGTCTGGCGTTGCAGCACCTGCATCAGCACCTTGGGTTCCGTGTGACCCGGATCGCCACCGGGAACGAAGAGCGCATCGATGCGCGGCAGGGCCTGGAAAACTTCTTCCCACTCGCGCACGGCATTGGCCATCGTCGCGGGGTCAGTGTAGTCCTTTTCCAGCGCCGGGAACCACACCCAACAATCCAGGTGATAGGAGTCAATGATGCGCGACATCTCACGCATCATCCGCAGCGGCGGCAAGGGAAAATGCGGGCTATCAGCGGCGTCGTCGGAACGGGGAGGGATGAGTTCAATTGCGTTCGTGCCGAACAGCGCCAGCTCACGGATGTAACGGTCCCACTGCGCGACGTCCCATCCGTCGTAGGAATTAGTCTTCGGTCGATAGCCCAACTGGTGCCCTCGCAAGGGGTAGCGCGGTGCGGAGGCGATCCGGAAGGCGTCGTCGATGTCGACGCGCTGGCGATCCAGACGCATCTCCTGAAGCAGACGGCCCGCCGCGAAGAGCGTGCCGCGCGCATCGTTGCCGGCAACCAGCACCACGGGCGTTTGCGCGTTTCCGGTGATCGCGATGGCGAAACCGTCGTTGCCGCTGGGTTGCGCGGGCAGTGCGGCAGCCAGGCGGGGATGCGCTCGCTGGATGGCGGCTCGCGATCCGAACACGATGGCGGCCCCCTTGCCGTCCCAATTGGTCTGGATGGCCAAGCTTACCTGAGCACGCCGGTCAATCTCCTGCTGCAGCACCTCGGCCACGCGCCCCGTCGGTCCCACGGGCGCCAGGACGGCACTGCGCAAGCTGACGGGCGCAGCCCACAGCGGCCACTGGCAAACGGTGACAGCCAACACCAGTAGCGATGCGAAGCGAAAGAGAGAAGCAAGCATGTTTCACAAAACAATATCCGCCGTTGCGGAAAAATGCAAGCCGTTTCGAGATTTTACATCTCGCTGCACGTGGTTGAGCCTGAGTCGCATTCGACGGTGTCCACCGGGTATGGCGATGCTGCTGACCGGAAGCCTCCCACTCCATCCTGGTGCTGGAAGGCCACGTGAAGTTGCGCCTGGGGGAAAGTCCGCGGTTGTTTTTGGGCGGCTGCAGCGCCAGAAACAGAAGCGACTGGCCCGGTGGATACTGTGGCGATGCATGCACGGCGAGATCCTCGCGAGGACATCCGCCCACGCCTTGGATGCCACCACCCGGTTGCCTAGCGCGCGACCACTGCGGGCCATCGGAACAGGCGGATGCACGGCAAACCTTTGTGCAGCGGGTGGTGGAAGGCAGACCCAGGAACACCGCAGTGCGCGCCGTTGCGACTACCCGCGCCGCGGGACTGTGACACATGGCGATGCACGAAACGCGTCTGGCGACCAGGGAGGAGAAGAAGACCCGTACGTCGCGCGGAGTGCGGCTACGGTATCCGTTTCACGAATCCAGGCGTGTTTCAGTTTTTTGCGCTTTGGGGAGGCAAAATTGGTAACCTGAACACATGCCTGCGCTGATTACTGGAGTCTATGCAGCGATCTTTACGCCCCGGGACGAGCACGGCGAGATTGCTGACGATGTGCTGGAAGGGCATGCACGATGGTTGCTTCAATCCGGCGTGCAGGGCCTGGTTGTGGGTGGCGCCACGGCGGAGTATGTGTTCGCGGACGAGAGCGAGGCTCGACGTCTGGTGGAAGCGGTTGCGGACATCGCGGGCCGCCACCGATTTATCGCCGGCATCGGGGGCGGTACGGTGCAGCAGTGCATCCGACGAGGCCAACACGCCATGGACTGCGGAGCGCGCGCGCTGCTTCTGCCGGCGCCGCACTTCTTCCCCTACTCGCCAGAAGACGTGGCCACCTTCGCCAGGCATGTCGCCAATCACGTGAACGGACCCGTGCTGCTGTACCAGTTGCCGCAATTCAGCAACGGCTACTCCACGGAACACGCGCTGGGACTTCTGCACACTGAGGATGCCGTAGTGGGCATCAAGGATTCCAGCGGCAGTTTGGAGCTTCTGCGCGACCTCACTGAACGCGGCGCCGCAGGGGTTTCGCGGATCGTGGGCAACGACTCCGTGCTGGTGCGTGGGCGACGGGAAGGTGTCTGCGACGCGGTAATCTCCGGGGTCTCTGCCGCGCTGCCGGACTTGATTGTGGCGCTGTTTGACGCCGCCAGCGTGGACAGCGAAACGGAGCCTCCGCTGGCTTTCTTGCTGGACGAGGTGATCCAACAGTTGAATGGCTTCCCCGTTCCATGGGGACTGAAGTGGATTGCGGAGGCCCGCGGCCTGGGGCCTTTCGGCTCGCCACTTCCCATCTCTCCCCAACGTCAGGATGAGGCACGCGCGCTGCGGGAGTGGCTGCGGGACTTCTTGCCTAGACTTGCCCATGCCCTTGCGGATCACGCGCTATCCAGCACGGAGATTCCAGTGGCGGGCCGGTGAGGGCGACGATGCGCTGATCTGCCGTCCAAGCACCTTGTCGCGGCGACACGGCTGTCACGGCGACAGTCACGGCGACACGGCGCACAGATGACTGGGATCCCGGTTACAATGGGTGAGTCGCATGCGCGGGCGCCCCGCTGGATTCAAGATCGCTTGCGCCCGCCGGGAGATGGCATTGTCGACGATCAGCACCCGCGAAGCAGCTTCCAGGCAGGCCACACAAGACCCCGCACCACTTTCTTCAAGGGCTCTGGCCAAGGGCTTGCGCATTTTGGAACTGTTGGCCTCAGCCAGTCAGCCACTTAGCCTGGCCGATCTGGCGATTGGGTTGCGGCTCGGCAAGCCGTCCACTCTGCGTCTGCTGCAGACCTTGTCCGCGCTGGACTACGTTCGCAAGGACGACGACGGCAACTATCGTCGCGGCCTGCTGCCCCCCGGCAGCCCGGGGACGCAATGGACCGAGCGGCTGTTGGTTCTGGCGTCCGAAGAGATTCTGGAGCTGAACCATGACCTGGCTGAAACCGTGTCGTTGGCGGCGCTTTTCGGTGACCACGTGCGGGTAATCCATACCCTGGAAAGTAGCCAGCACATCCGGATGTCGAATTTTCCCAACCGCATCCTTCCCCCGTATGCATCGTCGCTCGGGAAGGCCATCACGGCGTTCCAACCGCCAGAGTCAGTACAGCAACTCATCCAGGTTTTCGGCGTCTATCAGATCACCGCAAACACCCTCACGGATCCAGTGCGGATCCGCGAAGACCTGGCGCGCGTGCGAGAGCAAGGCTATGCCACTGAGATTGAAGAGACGGTGCTGGGCGGATGCTGCGTGGGTGCGCCCATCCAGGAACGCGATGGCACAGTACGAGCAGCGCTAAGCGTGTCGCTTCCCTTCTCTCGCTTCACCGGACGCATGCGACAACTGATTCCGAAACGGGTGGCGCAGGCCGCAAAGAACGTCGCCAAGAAACTTAGCCGCTAAGCAGCGGTAAGCGTACAAGGGTCACGACGTGACCTCACTCCAGGGCTCCATGGTGTGCCAGCGGTCGGCAGTCAACGCAGCACCCGTACAGGAAAATCGAGTGCGCGTCCACGATGCAATGCGCGGGCTTCATGCGGTCAATCTCTGGCGTGGAGCCGAACACCCAGAAAGCGCGCCGACAATGCTGACAGCGGAAGTAATGGTGCTCCCGCGTCATGTGCGGCTCAAATCGAGGAGGATCGTTGGGAAGTTGGACCTGCGCCACCGCGCCCTCAGCCTCCAGCGTCGCCAAGGTGCGATACACGGTGGCGATGCCCAGGCTGGCCAGTTGTTGGCGCGCGACGCTAAGCACCTCCTGCGCGGTGAGCGGCCGACGGCAATCCTGCAGCACCTTCTCCACTACGGCGCGCTGCCGGGTGTTGCGCATCCGGGTACGGAGGGGCCTTGGCTGGTTCCGCATCTCCATTCTTGCATCGATACCTTGCCAGCCACCCTATTGGACAGGCGCCAATTCCGCGGTCTCCTCCAGTAACCATCGGCCCCATGGATTGCGATAACGCGACCAGGCCTTCGGCCCCTTCGCCAGCTCCGCGTCCGTCAGCAAACACGCGTTCAACGCGCTCTCGATTTCGCCCCGGGGCAGGTCGACGCCAATGAATACCAGTTCCTGCATGCGGTCACCCCATGGCTGCTGCCAGTTCGCCTCAATGTAGGTGAGGGCCTCCGGGTCATCGGGCCAATCTTCACGGGGGCGCGCGGCGTACCAGTAGGTAGCGGGCTCAATGGCAATGCAATTGCCTGCCTGCGAGTAGTTGCCAATGATGTCGTGCTCAGTGGCCAGCCACACCATGCCCTTGGCGCGCAGCACCCCAGGCCACACCTCACCTAACGCATCGTAAAGACGCTGCGGATGGAAGGGACGACGGGCACGGAAGACGAAGCTTCCAATGCCATACTCCTCGGTTTCCGGAGTGTGGCCGACGCCCTGCAACTCCTTCAGCCATCCGGGGGCGTTGGCCGCCTTTTCTTCGTCGAACAAGCCCGTGTTCAGCAGAGCCTCCAATGGCGCCTTCCCAAACGACGTGGGCAGAAGGCGTGCCTCTGGGTTTAACCGGCGAATGATGCCATGCAAACGCGCCATGTCGGCCTCAGTCACACGATCGGCCTTGTTCAGCACGATGACGTTGGCAAACTCTACCTGGTCAATCAGCAGGTCGGCCACGTTGCGCTCGTCGTCGTCTCCCAGGGCCATGTGGCGATCCAGAAGCGAATCCAGGGAATCCAGATTCTCCAGGAAGGTTTCGGCATCCACAACGGTCACCATGGTGTCCAGTCGGGCTACCTGACTCAGGCTGCGGCCTTCCTCGTCGATGAAGCTGAAGGTGGCGGCGACGGGCATGGGCTCGCCGATACCGGTGGATTCAATCAGCAGATAATCGAAGCGCCCTTCCCTCGCCAGCTTCCCCACTTCCACCAGCAGATCCTCCCGCAAGGTGCAGCAGATACAGCCGTTGGTCATTTCCACTAGCCGCTCTTCCACGCGGTC
>JALOKO010000138.1 GCA_025456495.1 Bryobacterales bacterium
ATGCGGGATGCGGAAGCCGCGGACATTGACTTGTCGGAGTATCTGCCTGCCAAGTTGCAAGAACTAAGTTACCCCTCGCGGCTGTCTTCGGCATGCAAACCAAAGAGCCGCGACAAGGGCAACGAGCTCTCTTGCATCATTAACGCGAACGACGGCGCCCACACGTTCTACGCAATACGAACCAAGGATAGCCACCTTCGCTTTGTTCACGTACTGGCCTCGCCCAGCGCCATGGTGATCCTGCCGCAGATGCTGAACACGAAGCGGATTCTGGATGCTTCGCAGGCCAATGTGGGCCGCGCGGGTCTTCCCCCAGATCAGCCGCACGATCTCGCGCAGAGTGCTTCGCTCTCCGCCATGCCATCTTCCCGCCCGCCGCAGGCTGCTTCCAATGCCGCGCGAGGATGGGGAGACTCCACGCCGGACCGCAACGCACCGCCGGGCCAGACCCTATCGCAGAACGAACCCACATCACGGAACGATACCGTGTCGCGATCGTCGCAGCCGCGTGTTCCGGCTGAGCCAGAAAGCCAAACGCACACGGAGAGTTCTGCGGTCGGCACGGATAGCGCTTTCCAAGTCCCGCTGGATGCGGTGCGCCTTCGCCTTGGCGTACAGATAGGTGTCGGCGGCATGGCGTCCCCTACCTTCCTTCCGTTCATCTTCTTCAAGGACGGTTGGGTCACTGACGACCTGTCTGTGTATCCAACAACCCAAAGTGAGTTCGACCAATGGAAGCGAAGAAAACCCAGGGCCTGGGGGCGTTGGACGGTCCATGGAGACACCATCCAGATCCAGTGGAACGACCCCAAACGCAAGCATGACGACTCCCGGAAGTGGCTATCGACCAGACCCGGTGCTCCCGGCCTGCAGTTATCGGGGCGCTACCGCTCGTTGGTCGGTGGAGGTGATGCCGCGATGGGCGGCGAGACGACTACGGCCGGGTGGAATGAACTTGAATTTCAGCCCGGTAATCTGCTTCGAATGCAGGGCGGAGCAATGGCTTCGGTAGGGGCTAGGGTTGGCGCTACCGCGGTCCGCAAACCAATCCTCTATCGATATCAGTTGGACGGCTACCAGATCCGGCTGAAAGGCCCAGATGGCCAAGAGGAAGTTCGTTGGTTTTATCTCTACCCCGATAGTGACAACGTGTTTGGCATGCGTGGCGCAATCTATACGAAGCGTCGTTGAAGGCGACAGCTGATTTCCGATTGCAAGGAATCTCTTGGCCTTGTCTGGTGGACCGCGGGTTGTTTTTGGCATTCCCCTTCCCGTATCGCTGGTCCGGTGTTAGCGTCCTGCGGTTGCCTGCTGGTATTCCGCAATCCGTGTACGGAGTTCCGCTGCGGCGCTGGTGTTGCCTTGTCGCTCGGCCAGCGCCAGAGCGCGCTGCGCCATTCCTAGCGCTTCCTGCGGCTTTCCAGCCTGGGAGTAGATCGCGGCCAGCCGCTCAAGGATCACCACGTCCTGCCATTTCGATAACTGGGCGGCGCGCTCAACGTTGCCGATACCCTCAGGGAACTGTCGCGCCGCGGCCTGCGCCCGCCCCAGGTTAAACAGCAACGCCACCGAGTTCGGCTCAAACTGCAGTCCTTGCTGGAATAGCGCAATCGCCTGCGGGAACGCACCCTTGCGCGATAGAACGCCGCCCAGGTTGTTGTAGGCGTCGGTGTAGGTTGGTTCAATCGCGATGGCCTCGCGCAGCGCCGCTTCCGCGTCCTCCAGCTTCCCCCCTTGCATCAGCGTGCCCCCCAACGCGGTGAGTGTGGGCACGTCCTCCGGGTTCAGTTCCAACGCGCGCCGCAGATGTACCAGCGCCTCGTCCAGCTTACCCGTGCGGGACAATGCGACACCCAGGTTTGAGCGTGTCTTGTAGTTCTCCGCATCCGCCGCCAACGCCTTACGATACTCCGCAGTGGCCTCCTCCAGTCGCCCTGCATAGGTGAGCGTCGAGCCCAGATTGCTGAGCGCCGACACATCGCCCGGCTCCATCGTTAACGCGTCACGCCAGGCGGCAATGGACTTGTCGAACTCCCCCCGCTGCATCAGTTCCAGCGCTACGTCAGCGCGGCGATAGAACTCCGTGGCCGGTGTGGCGATGTGCATCCACTCGTCCTTGCCGATGTTCACGAATTCCGGGATGTTCACGGCGCGATTGGCGGCGGTGGCGTTCTCCACCAGAATCGCCGGGCTGTCGTTGCCGTCTTCATCGATGTGGGTCAGGTACATCTGTGTGTACGGCGATCGGCTTTTTGACGAGAAGGCCAGCCAGCGGCCGTTGGGCGAAAAGCTATGCCAGGAGTTCATTCGCGTGGTGTTGGCCCGCATCCGACGCGGAGCGCCACCCTCCACCGGCACAATGTAGAGCTGGCTGTCCGGACGCATCAACAAACCGTTGCGCGCTTGCACATATACCAACCACCTGCCGTCGGGCGAAATCTTGGGGAAGCTGTTGCTCATGCCATTGGCGGAGGCTCCACGAATGGGCGCAGCCTTGCCGCCTTTGCCCCCGTTGAAGGGGATCTTGTACAGGTCATAGCGGATGGGTGTTTCGTTTGGGTCGTTCGCCACCTTGGCCAGTTCCTTGCCGCGCGGATAGGCCACGCGGGCTTGCGCGCGGGCGAACACCAGATAGTTGCCATCGGGGCTCCAGGTGACGTTGGTATGCACAAAGTTCGGGTCGTCCGCACCCGGCAGCGCTTCCAGGCGTTTGGTTTGTCTGCTGTACCAGGCCAGAATTCCCCGCGTTGGATAGAACACCTGCAAGAAGCGGTAGTCAGTGAAGTTGGCCACGTAGAAGTTGCCCGCCACGTCCTTCGGCAGGCGCGTCCCTGCTGCCGCCTTCGCCGTCGTCTGTGTGGCCGCATCCGTCGCGGCATCGAACCCAAAATCGTCCCCGTTCACCATCGTCACCACGTGCTCGCCATCGGGCGACACCTGCGACATAAAGCCCACACGCATCTTGCCGCCCAGCTTGCCGCGATAGTTGCTCCAGGCAATCACATCCTTGTTCTCAATCGACATCTGCTTTTGGATGGGCACCAGCGCGTAAAGGCCCTTGTCGTTGGCCGGCCCGTCCAGGTCAAGCCCCAGCGTCTTGCCGTCCTTGGAAAACGAATGGCAGTTCGCGCAGGTGGGCATGTCCTCCAGCAGGACGCGGCTACGCGCCTCATCCATGTAACGCAAGCGCCAGGCCACCAGCGGAAGCGCCGTTTTGGGCAGCGGACGAATGACGCCCTTCTCCTGTTCGGCAGGCATCAGAGGCACATCGCGAAAGAACACCGGCGCCCCCACCGGATCCTTCGCCGTGCGAATGCGGACGCTGCCCTGGCTGCGGACAACATCATCACCCCCGCCCATGCCCTGGAATTCCACCACCACCGGTTGGCTGACACTGCGCCTCTTGATCTCTTCCCACAGCGCCGGTTCCGGTCTCCATGTACGCAGTGCCGCCTGCTCCGGCGTGAGTTCCGGCAGGCGATTCGTGGGGGCGATGGCGCGATAGTCGATGTCGCCCACCTTGTTCCAATCGCCTTGCACCTTGGCCGTCAGCGTCGCGTCGCCATCGCCGAATCGCAGCTCCACCCGCCAGCGCGAGTTCGCCGCCTGCGCATCGCGAAACAGGAAAGTCGGCGGCGCGAAATCTGGAGGGAACACGGAGTCGGCTTCCGGGTACGCCACCGTAATGGCGGGGCGTTCCTGGGCGGCCGCGCGCATGCCGGGCCGAAGCAAAAATCCCATCACCGCCACCGTGCAAACCGCGGCCAAAACAGCAATCCAAGAGGAACTTCGGCGAAGCAAGACAACCCCCGCGAACAGCCATCGACGCCATACGCGCCCGGCCCAATTGCCCATACTCTATCATTCCAGCCCGCCGGGCGTCCGGCGATTTGCAGATCCCCGCTTTCTGGACAACAGCCCAGCAACATCCTCTAGGGCCACGAGGAATTTTGTAAGGATTTCGGAAGCGACCGGGATGCCCTTCCTGGCGGGTGTCCCACGCCATGCTTGTGTGGGGGAAGCCGACGGCGTCACCCAAAGCTGGCGGGGCGGGGAAGTGATCCTTTCCGATGGCGCAACCGTTCCCCGCACAAGCCAACGAAACCCAACTTCAAGGAGACTCCATGCGAAACATAGTTCTGTTGCTGATCCTTAGCTCTCTCGCCTTTCTCGTCCCAGCGGCCAAGGCCGATGCGCCGCTGAAGAGCGCGTTGAACCTTACCATTGAGCAGGCCCGCGAGGTCGATGCCATCCAGGAAACGCATCGCCGCCAGTTCGCCTCAAAACGCCAGGAACGCAACGCGGAACTGCGCAAGTTGCGTCGCGCTCGCCTCGCCAACTACAGCAAGGCGATGTCCGAACATCAGGCAGTGGCTGAGCGCATGCTGAACGAACTGCGCCAGATTCGCTCCAGCGAAGACGACGCGATTCGCAGGCTGCTCACCCCGGAGCAAATGCCGAAGTTCGACGCCTACATCAAGCAACGCAAGCAGATGGTGGGCAGCTCCCGCGACGCTGCCGATCTGTAGCGCATCGGGCGCAAGCAACTAGAGACCCGGCGCGTCCAGATCAATCAGTCCGTGCCGGTCTCCTTCATTGATCTCAGTAAAGAACTTGTGCATGCGGAAGGCGTAGTCCGGCCAAAGCTTGTATGCCAACGTCGCCTGCCGGGCGCGGAACTCGATGATGGCGGCCTTGTTGGATTTGCCACCGTACTGCAGCGTATCCATCTTCTCTCCCAAGCCCGCCAGCCCGCGCAACCGGTGGCCCAACTCCGGGTTGCTGTCTTCCCAGGTGGCGTTGTCCAGCCCACCCAGCGGGTGTTCCTGCGCGCTCAATAGGTCACGCCCATCCACCATGCCCTTCAGCCAGTCCGCCCGGGTGATGGGCAATTCGATGGGGGTCTTCAAGTTGCCGCGGTCAGTGATCTTGCGTTCCAGCACCTTCCCTGCCGGGTCAATCCCTGTTGGCGGCATCCCCGCAATCTTTGACATCACGTCGACGCAGATGAAGTTCACCCAGTCGTCCTTGGCTCCCTTGTAGTGGTTCTGCTCTTCGGCCGGCAGCTCCTTGAACAAGCCGCTGAAGCTGGTGCGGGACATCACAAAGAACAGGTACTTCACCGCGCCCACCCCATGCTGTTCCGGCGAGTAGCCGCGCATCAGGTAGGTGGCAATCAACGTCACCAGGCCCCGCAGCGCCGCACTCGGATGATGATGTGGCCAGCGGCTGTCCCGGATCTGCTTCCAGTCAATCAGCGCCCGCTTCACGATGGGCGAATACATGGGATTGCCCCCGGGCTTTTCTGCGAAAAACTGCTTGGCGGCAGCGCTGTTCGGGTCAGACAACAACCGCCACAGCTTCCGAATCCGCGCCAGGCGCACTCCGCCGGTCACCTGCGGAATGGCTTCGATATCCTTAAATCGCAGGTCGTTCTTGATGTGGATCACAAACCGGTCTTTCGGGGGACTGAAGGTGCCCGGCGGAAAATCCTTGGCCGTCAGGAAGGCCTGCGAATTCCGCGCGTTCATCATCTTCATGAACTTGTTCAGGTCGCTCATGATGCCAACCAGTTGGTTGGCGCCGCCCTCGCTTTCATCCACCGCGTCCACCACATATTCGATTTCCGTGCCATCCACGGTCATCTGCCAACCAAAGCCACCTTTCACCACCGCAGCCTTCGGATACGAGGTCGTGTACTGGTTCAAATCGGCCTCACTGCGAATGCCTTGCACCGGCACATTCATCCCTGTCTTCAACTGCCAGATGTCCCAACCGGTGGCGAACTCAAAGCCCACACCCATGGCAAGTCCTCCTATCGTGCGTTTCGCAAATTCCTGCTCAAAGTGTAGACAGGGCAGCGGGGGGAAGTCACTATCCCAAAACGGGGATGTACGGGTTTGCAGTTCCTCTAGGAAGGCCTGTCCAACATGGCCAATCGAATCGATTGTTCACCGGGCCGTTGGGCGAGTGCGGCTGGGCAGCAGTCCGTCGTCTCCACCTTGCGGGTGGGATGGCCGGGTTGCGGTTGGCCTTCGCCTGCAATGCCGCCAATTAGCGATGCAGGTCGTTGGGCTTGGGGCTCCGCGAGTGCGGCAGGACATGTGTCCATCGAGTGCCCACCGCAGGGCACGCCTCTCCGCTCCCGACAACGTGAAACAATGTGGGAACGGTCTCGTTCTCACTCGTGCAAGCAGATTCGTTCGTTACCGGAGCGACTCATCCATGGCCCATGCGCGTAGTTCGCTTCTCGCTCTCGTTGCGTCTACGGCGCTAGCGGTGTCATGCCTGGCGCAGGATGCGGCGCCCACCTTTCGCACCGGTGTTCAGTTGGTTGACGTTGCCGTTTCCGTACGCGATGCCCAGGGCAAACCCGTCACGGATCTCCAGGCCGCCGACTTTGCCTTGCTGGAGGACGGCAAGCCGCGCGCCATTGACCTGTTCACCGCACCGGTTAGCGTGGCCAGTCGGGAAGCCGCTGGACAGGACCTTCCGCCGGGTGTCTACACCAACGCCCCCGAGGTGAATCGCGATTCCCGAGGCGTGGTGATCGTGCTGATTGACTCATTGAACACGTGCATCCCAGACCAACAGCAGGCCAAACGGCAGATCGTGGAGTTCCTGCGGAATCTACCTCCGAACCAGCGGTTGGCTCTGTATTCCGTGGGCATGCAGTTTCAGGTGTTGCACGATTTCACCAGTGACCCGGAACTACTGATTACCCGCCTCAATCGCACCACCCTGGGTACCTCCGATGTCGCCCCCACCGAAGCCAGTGACGGCAGTGGCGCCCAATTGTTGGACGGACGCCACGACACCTTTCGCCAAGCCCCGTTAGCGGAACAGCAGATCCGCGCCTGGTTCGACCAACATCGCACCCTTACCAACATCGCCCAGCATGATACGCGGGTTCGCAATAGCATTAGCGCCATTGAGGGCATCGCGCAAAGCGTGACGAAGCTCCCCGGAAAGAAGACGCTGCTGTGGTTGAGTGGTGGCTTCCAGGAAGTGCTGGGGCAAGCTGATCTCACGCCTGTTCGCGGCCGTGTCCAGGCTGCCAACCGCACCGACGAAATCTTCAACAGCGCGGAAGCCTTCCAGAAAGCGCTGGATGCGGCCAACCGCGCGGGCTTGACGATCTACACCATCGATAGCCGTGGCGTGGCGCCTCAAGGTGACATCAGCCCCGCAGTTTGTGATGGCATTCACGCTGGCGTGAAGCTGGCTAACCAACAGGTCTTGCGCGAAGCAGCAACGGCCACCGGAGGACGCGCCTTCATGAACAACAACGACCTCACGGGAGCCATGGAAGAAGCCTTCGCGGAGATCAATAGCACCTACACTCTGGGCTTCTACGTTGCGGAGGGTCAAGCTGCGGGCGGGCGTCGCCGGGCTGCGTCCTCGACGCGCAAGTTGGAAGTGCGAGTCCTTCGTGACAGTCTGCGAGCCAGCTATCGACGGGACTACTTCGTTCCCGCCGCAGCGGAAGCCAAGGGCGCGATGGATCCAGCGCGCGCCGCGCTGACATCGCCAGTGGACAGCACGGGCCTGGTGTTCATGGCTGGCCTGCTGCCAGCTCAGTCGGCTTCCGTATCACGCATGCTGCAGGCGGTGGTGCCCACCTCCCAACTGGAGTTTGAGGAGCGCAATGGAAGTTTCCGTTGCGTGGTGCGATTGCTGCTGGCGCCACGGTCGCCAGACGGAAAAGCGCTACCCGCGCAAGCGCACACCCTCCGTGCTACGCTCACCGCAGATCAGATGCAGCAAGCTCGACAAACCGGTTTGGTGCTGCGCCACGAAGTCGCGTTGCCCACAGACGCCATAGCCTTGCGCGTTGTTCTGGCTGAGCCCGCAAAGGGCTTGGTGGGGTCCCTCACATTGCCCATTCCGGGCCAGCCGGAAGGCGCTCGCTAACCTCTGTCCCGCCTGCGCACCGCCAATCCGCGTGCTATGCGGGCACGGGCGCCATCTCTTCGTCCGATGCCGTGAAGTACGCGCAATCCGGGTGATGGAACACCAGGGCGCTCACGCTGGCCTCGGGGTCCATCATGAATCCCTCGGTGAGTTCCACTCCGATTTCTTCAGGCCGCAGGATGGCCCAGATGCCCTTCTGGTCTTCCAGATTCTGGCATGCTGGATAGCCGAAACTGTAGCGCTTCCCGCGGTAGCGAGACGTAAAGCGCTGCTGCATCGTGGTCTCTGGCGGATCAGGGAAGCCCCACTCCTCGCGGATGCGGCGGTGCAACCACTCCGCGCACCCTTCGGCCGTCTCAATGGCCAGCGCCTGCAAGGC
>JALOKO010000580.1 GCA_025456495.1 Bryobacterales bacterium
TCCACCGACGGCTGGAAGCGCATGCGTCGCTGGAGGATGTAATTGTGACGATGCTCGGCGGGCACGGCGGCGAGCTCTTCCGCGCTGGGCCCCACCACCACGCCCAGCCCCGCGAAGGAATACAGCGGCTTCAGCACCCAATCGTCCAGATTGTCGATGGCCGGGGCGGCATCCAGAAAGTGGGTTTCCGGCACACAGGGGTGCCGCATCCAGGGCAAGGAGAACTTGCTGAGCAGGAAGAACCAATTGGGATGGCCGGCCCATTCCACATCCAGGGGCTGATTCCAGTTGAAGGGAATCTGCTCACCGCGCCGCTCCAGTTCATCCACGATTACCCGGTTGTAAATGCGGCGGATGGGCACTTCCCTGCCCTCGCGCTGGTAGTAGAGGCGGCTGCCACGCTTGCAAACGGCGCGGATGTCCACGGTGGTGACGCCACATTCCCGTTCGGTGAGCACGAAGTCCGCACGTGTTTTCTGGCTGTCGGGATCGATTTCCAGCAGCACCACTTCGAGCGGATCGTGCTGGCCGCAAATGGCCTGTTGCAAGCGGCGGAAATAGTCCTCTCTGGTTTGTCCGCCGGGCAGCGTGGGCCACTCCGCCAACCAGGGGTAGGCATCGCGATAACACTCGGCCAACACGGGCTGATAGGCGTAGAGCGAAGGGAAGCCCTGAATCTCAACGAGGCGCGGCGCCCAGGCGCCACTGGCATCGCGGACGAGCCCGAAATCGGCCTGCACAAACAGGGGTCTGGTTGCTTCGTCGGGCGTTCGGTAGGGGGCGGGAATGCGGGCGCGGGCGGCGTCCAAATAGCCGGGGGTATCCAGCAGGCTCAACACCATTTCGCGGCCTGCCCGCGCCATTTCCTCGGCCAGCGACACGGGCAGGAAGACGGGCGTCTCGTTGTGCCGGAACAAAGGGGGAATGCCCGTGCGCTCCTCCAGCAAGGCAAGGAAGCGGGCGTGGCTGGGATCGCGAAAGCCGTCGTTGAAACGCTTACGAAGCCAGGGAATCAAGCAGGAACTCTCCTCGCTCCATAATCTGCAGCCCATCAATCCAGATGTTGAACTCACGGCCCACGACATCGATGTGAGTGGAGCAGGTCCAGGGCGCGCCCGTGTGCGCTCCGTAGGGGTTGCCGAAGGCGATGTGGATTCCGGGAATCTTTTCATCCTGCAGGATGTTGCCGATGACATCTCGCACCGCGATGTTGGTGCCGATGGCGAACTCGCCTACGCGGTCGCTGTTTTCGTCGGTATGGCAGTAGTCCCAGAACTCCTGGCGCAACGCACTGTTGAGGCACTCCGCGCTCACCAGGCGGTTGTCCTTAACCTCAATGGTGAGTGGGGTCTCACGCAGGTCGCCGTAGCGGGCGCAAAGGTAATCGCCTACCACGCCATCGATGACGAACCGACCTTCGACATTCCAAGGGCTGGTGAAGGTTTCGCCACCCGGCAGGTTCCCCCACTTGTTGGGGCTGATCAGGCCGCTGGTCTTCAGCCACTTGTAGTCCGGCGAAAAGGTGGCGTCAATGGCCGTGCCGGCGGCGGTTGTGGCGCGAATGGCGCAGGCCTTGCTGGCGAGCTCCCATACCCGCTGGCTGATGCGATCAACCTCAAGGAAGTCGGCGCGCATGCCCTCCAGCATGATGCGCTTCTCAATGTTCACCATGTGCGCATGGCGCATCTTGCGGCGGTTCACCACATCGGTCATCTGCATCCGGCTGCGCAACTCGCCGCGCTGCGCGTACACCGCGAAGATGCTGACGTCACTGGTTTCCATGTCCTCCAGCACCTCTGGCGGCATGTCGATGAGTGGCCGTTCGGCAATCTCCTCCAGCACCCAGACGCGGAAGCGCGGGGCACGCTGGCGCAGTTCGCGGGCCAAACTGGAGGCGATCTCCAGGCTGCGTTTATCGGTAATTACGGTGGTCTTTTCCTGGGGCCGCACGCGCAGGCAGGTCTCAATGGCGTTGCGCGCTCCGCGGCTGAGCTCGGGGTCAAAGGGGATACTGTCCAACTGTTCGATCATTGCTTCCTATCCAGCGGCGGCAGCAGCGTCCATCACGCCCGCTTCTGTCTCCGCAATCATGTAATCCACTACGCGTTGTCCCGCAGAATCTGGTGGATATACTCCACCTCGGCGCGGCTATCCAATTCATCCAACACGTCATCAACGAACTCAAGAATCTCAGTCACCAATTCGCGACAGGGCACTTCCATTTCGCGGCCGAAGTCAATCAGCTTTCCATCAAGCCCGTAGCGTGAAGCGCGCCACTTGTTCTCCATCAGCAAGGAGCGCCGATAGTGGCGGAAGCTTAGGTTGTCGCGGTGCAGCTTGTACAGCTTGGCCATAACGGCCTGACACAGCGCAGCCAAGGCCAGCGTTTCCTCCAAGCGCATGGGCATGTCACAAATGCGGAACTCCAGAGTGGGGAAATCCGGATGCGGCCGAATATCCCACCAGATCTTTTTCGCATTGTCAATACACTTGGTCTTTACCAGGAGATTTACGAAATCCTGAAACTCGCTCCAACT
>JALOKO010000139.1 GCA_025456495.1 Bryobacterales bacterium
CCTCTTCGTGGTTGCCATCTTCTCAATGCACGGCGCCATCTATCTCTACCTGAAGACTGAGGGCGAACTGCAAGAGCGCATGCAGCCCCTGATGTGGAAAACCTTTGGCTTCTTCCTGGTGATGTACATGTTCACCACCATGTACACGCTGGTGGCGCATCCGGAAGCGCTGAATCTGCTGAAGGCCTACCCCGTCACCTGGATTGTTCCGGTACTCAGCGTCCTGGCCATCGCCAACATCCCGCGCGCCATCTTTATGGGCCGCCCGGGTTACGCCTTCCTCAGTTCCTGCGCCACCATCGTGGCCCTGAACTTTCTGTTGGGCGTCGCGCTGTTCCCGAACCTGATCGTCTCCAGCATTGACCCCGCCTATAACCTCACCATCTACAACGCGGCCAGTTCCCAGAAAACCCTGGGCATCATGCGCACCATCGCCTTTCTTGGCATGCCCTTCGTCATCGCCTACACGGTGGTGATCTACTGGGTATTTCGCGGCAAGGTGGAGTTGGGCAAGTTCTCGTACTAACCACGCGCACTCCAACGCAGCGTCGCCAGATCAACCAGGTCTGGCGGCGCTCATCGTTTTGCGCCTCCCGGGGCAAGGCTTATTCCGCCGCCGGATACCTTCCGGTGAGCTTCAACAATCCCCCATGTAGCCGGTGAAACCACGGCGTATCATCCAGGAACATATACGGGCAGTGCCCCTCCACCACCTCCATGCCGGCCGCCCGGCAGCGTTCCGCGGCGGTGGCGTCCACCGCCCCGTGTCCCGCTGCGCGGTACATCCACAAGCGCTTCACCCCAACGGCAATCGCGTGATCGCACACCTGGGCCGTGGCCGTGGCGGGTGTCATCACCAGCACAGCCTCAGTCCCCGCTGGAATGTCCGTCGCCACTGCTACGCCATCGATCTCATCCGCCTGCGGATTCACAGGCGTCACGGGCATCCCCCGTTGACGCAGGTCCCGGAACAGCATGCGCGAAAAGTGCCTGGGATTGCGCGACACACCCACCATGGCGATGCTTGGCGCACGCAGGAAGCGCTGGATGGCAGCAAGATTGGTTTCCGGCATCATCACCTCCGATAGCTCCAGTATAAGAGAACAGCATCTGATATTACCCTACACGCATCCCCCTGCCCGCCGCCTCACCCACCACTCCACCAAGGCATCACGCTCACTTTTGCTGTCATCATTAGAGTGTGAGCCGCTCCACACGATTACCATCTGAACGCCAGGGGACACCCAAAGCGGAAGAGGCCAGTGACTTCTCAATGAGTCGCCTGCGCGACCTTTGGCCGGACATTTGGGCGCTGGTTCGGCCCCGTCGCGGCTTGCTGGCGCTGGGCTTTGTGCTGATGCTCCTCAACCGTCTTTCCGGCCTGGTGCTGCCGGCCTCCACCAAGTTCCTCATCGACGACATCCTCATCGCCGGCGACCTTGCCATGCTCCCCGCCCTCATTGGCGCGGTTGCCGGCGCCACGATGCTGCAGGGCGTCACCTCCTTCTCCCTCACCCAACTGCTTTCCAAGGAAGCGCAGCGCCTCATCACCGAAATGCGTCGTCGCGTCCAGGAACACGTCGGTCGGCTTCCCATTGGTTACTACAATGCCAACAAAACCGGTAGCCTGGTGTCGCGCATCATGTCCGATGTTGAGGGCCTGCGCAACCTGATTGGCACTGGTCTGGTGGAGTTCACCGGCGGCCTCATCACCGCCCTTCTGGCGATGGTCATCCTCTTCGGCATCAGTTGGCGCATGACAGGTGTCGCTCTGCTGTTCGTCCTGTTGTTCAGTGGCGCCCTGGGGAAAGCCTTTCGCCACATCCGCCCCATCTTCAAGGAGCGCCGTAAGATTTTCGGAGAGGTCAGCGGACGGCTCACTGAGTCCCTCAGCGGCGTTCGTGTCGTCAAGGGCTTCCACGCCGAATCCCGCGAGGCTGCTGTCTTCTCAGAGGGCGTCCAGCGATTGCAGGACAACATCTTCGCCTCCCTCACCGCCATCTCCGCCATGAGTTTCGGCGCCACCGCCATTGTCGGCGCGGTGGGCGCATCCGTGATGTACCTGGGCGCCAGACAAGTGGCGGCGAATGAAATCTCGGTGGGCGACTTCGTCACCTTCACCGCCTTCATCGCCTTTCTAATCGCGCCCGTCTTTCAGATTGTCGGTATTGGCACCCAACTCACTGAGGCTTTCGCGGGCCTTGACCGCACCCGCGAAGTGCTGCGTGAACGCCCCGAGGACGAAGACCCTTCCCGCGACACCGAAATGCCTCCCATCGCCGGCCATGTTCAGTTTCGCAACGTCACCTTTGCCTACGAGCCTGGAAAGCCCGTCATTCGCGACGTCTCTTTCGATGCCGCCCCTGGCACCGTCACCGCTTTCGTGGGCTCCTCCGGTTCCGGCAAGTCCACACTCATCAACCTGATTGCCGCCTTCCACACACCCGACTCCGGTGAGATCCTCGTGGACGGCTTACCCCTCCGCCACGTTCGTCTGGACAGCTTCCGCCGCCAGTTGGGTGTAGTGCTGCAGGATAACTTCCTGTTTGATGGCAGCATCCGCGACAACATCCTCTTCGCCAACCCTCAGGTGACAGAGGAACGTTTCCGTCAGGCCTGCACCATCGCCCGCGTGGATACCTTCGCCGAGGCCTATGCCGATGGCTACGACACCATCGTCGGGGAGCGCGGCGTCAAGCTCTCGGGCGGACAGAAGCAGCGCGTCTCCATCGCCCGCGCCATCCTGGCCAATCCCCGATTGCTCATCCTGGATGAGGCGACCTCCAGCCTCGATTCTGAAAGCGAGGCCATCATCCAGGAAGGCCTCGAGTGGCTCATGCAGGATCGCACCACCTTCGTCATCGCCCATCGCCTCTCCACCATCCGCCGCGCCCATCAGATTCTGGTGGTGGAAGATGGCCGCATCGTGGAGCGCGGCAGCCACGACGAACTGCTGCTGGCCGCGGGACGCTACCACGAGTTGTACACCCGCCAACACGCCTTGGAGCGCAACCTTTTCCTCGCTCCCGGCGAGGGCGATGCCGTCGAACGTTCCAATCCGGAACTGGTTTAGTGCCAGAACCGCACATCGCGCAGATTTCCTGAGAATCCTTCCGCCATCCGCCCACTTTCTCAACAGACACAGTTGATCTGGTTGCAGTTAGGCCAGTTTGATACTCCGGTAATGGAAACGAGGCCCCACGTGACCCGGCTTGACCCCCTCCTGTTCGACAGGGAATCGCCCACTGGCCACACCTACGCGGTTGCGGCGTCAGCTCCGGCTGCTGTTCCCACCGGGCTTCCCCTCCTCAACGGGGCTCTAGGATTGGACGGGCTTCCCCGCGGCCACATGGTGGAACTGCTGGGTCCGCCACAAAGCGGCAAAACCACCCTGTGCCTGGCTCTCATCTCTTCCGTCTTGGCCCAAGGCGGTAGCGTTGCCTTCCTGGACGCCAGCCAGCAGTTGGACGTGCTCGCCTCCGCCGGCCAAGTGCCCAGGTTCCGCGACATGCTGGTGACCCAATGCAACGAACTGGAGGAATCGTTGGAAATCGCCCGCATCCTGGTTGCCCATCAGGCCGTGGACCTGCTGGTGCTTGACCCAATCAGCTCCCTGGTCCCCCGCGCCGAACTGGATGCCCCCATGCACAGCGGCGGCCTGGGAACACCCTCCATCTTCCTTCGCGATGCCTTCCATCGCTTGCACCTGGCGCTGTCGAAATCAACCTGCAGCCTGTTGGCCGTGGATGTGCTTCGTGATTGCGATGAGCATCCCGTGGGAACCATGGAGACCACGGCGGCAACCCGCACCATCACGCCCTTCTCTTCCATCCGACTTCAGATTCGGGTAGATCCACCCACAACGCTCCCAGGCTCGCGGTACTTGCGCGTGGTCAAGAACCACCTGGGCAGCGCGGGAAGCACCATCCCACTGCCAACCATGGCGATCCTTCATGACCATCCGATGGGCGCCACGCCACATGGATGACGTCGTCGCCTCCGCTCCCACGCCTCCCGCAATCAGTTCCGTTCGGCCTTCCGGCATTCACTGCAGGCCCCGTAGAGGATCACCTCGTGGCTCTCCAACTGGAAGCCTTCCGGCACAAGATTCGTATAGCCGCCCAAGCAACCGTAAATCTCAAACACTTTCCCGCACCGGCGGCAGTGGAAGTGGTGGTGGTGGTCTTTGCCGGAAATCTCATAGCGCGCGGCTTCCCCGGGTAGCTCCACCGGAACCAGCCAGCTCTCATCCATCAGCGTCCGAATGGTGCGGTAGACGGTTGCGATTCCCAGGCCCTCCACCTTGTCCTTGGCCATACGGCATACCTCTTCCGGAGAAAGCGGTCGCTTGGCTTCCTCAAACACCTCTCGAATCGCGCGGCGTTGACGGGTACTGCGGACAGCGGCTGGCATGGGCGGTTCCTTCCCTTTCGCAAACAAGAAAGCAGAATTTGTTCTCGCCTTCTCGATCCTTAACTTCTCATTATTCTATCAATAAGCAAAGCGCACGGCGCAAGAAAAGCGCCCGAAGCATCCAAATCCACCCGGAAAGCTGCCGCGGAACCGCCAGTACCCCGACGCCCACCCACACCAGATGGACCCTTGCGCAAGGCCCCGGCTACTGCAGCGTGCGCGCGCGCAACACGGCGCCTGCCCGTTCCGCGGTGCGCGTACCCCCGTCAATCACCACCACGCCATTTACCATCACGTACGCGAAGCCCTCGCTGTATTGATGTGGTTCGTCATAGGTGGCCAGGTCGCGCACGCCCTTGGGGTCGAACAGCACCAGATCCGCCGCAAAGCCCGGCAACAACAGCCCCCGATCATCCAGACGGAAGGCGCGCGCGGGCAGGCTGGTCATTTTGCGGACCGCCTCCTCCAACGAAATCAGCCGCTTTTCGCGACTGTACACACCCAGCACGCGAGCATTGGTCCCATAAGAGCGCGGGTGCGGCGCCAGCGGTCCGGGCTTCTGCACGCCCCCGTCGCTGGCCACGGCTACCGCCGGATGTTGCAGAATCAACTCCACCCCGGGTTCGCTCCAGGAGTGATAGATCACCGACGTGCGGCCGGGTTGCGAGAGCAGCTCCAGCACCGTCTCGATATCCTCCGCCAGGCCCGGTGCGCTTCCCCGCAATTGCGTGATCTCCGGGACACGCTTGCCGTTGAAGGACGGGTTCGGATTGTGGTCAGCAATCGCGACGTAATCCAGATTGCTGCGCCCCGCCTTGCGCATTGCCGCTTCCAACTCCATGGCCACCCGGCGCCGTGTTGCCGGTGCCGCCAGCCGCTCACGGATGGCGGATTCCCCACCCGCCACAGCCCAATCGGGAAGCATCGTTACCAACGTGGTGCTGGAGGCTGCATACGGATACTGGTCCGCCGTCACCGCCACACCCGCGGCGCGCGCCGCATCAATCCGCGCCAGCACCTGTTGATCGAGCCCGGGGAATCCCTGCCCCACCTTCAGGTGCGAGATCTGCACGGGCAGTCCCGCCGCCGCCCCGATGTGGATCGCCTCATCCACCGCGGCCAGAATCCCATCGGTGCGTTCATGGCGCATGTGTGTCGCGTAGAGCCCGCCCCAGGTCGCGGCTACCCGCGCCAGCGACACCACTTCGTCCGTCTTCGCAAACAACCCTGGCAGATAGATCAGCCCCGTCGATAGGCCCACCGCCCCTTCCTGCATCGCCTCGCTCACCAGTTGCTTCATGCTGGCCAGTTGCGTGGGCGTCGGCTGCACATTGGCGCTGCCCAATACCGCCGTGCGCACCGTATTGTGCCCAATCAATGAGGCGACATTCACCCCCGGCCGCGCCTCCTCCAGACGACGGAAGAAGTCACCCAAGGGCAGCGCAGAGCCTCCGCAGTTGCCGGTCACCACCGTGGTAACGCCATCGAAGAGGAAGTTATCGGCTTCTGGAATGCGGAAGATGCTGGACTCAATGTGCGTATGGACATCAATGAATCCAGGTGCAAGCACCATCCCGGCAGCATCGATTTCCCGCGCGCCCGGTGCCAGCCCGCTCCGCTCCACCGCGACGATCCTGCCCCGCTTGACCGCCACCTCACCGGGAAACCAAGGATTGCCGGTGCCGTCCACAATGCGGGCATTTCGGATGACAAGGTCATACTCCTGCGCGGCGGCTGGCGACAATCCCAGCCACAACGCCGCCACCATCACAAACCAACACCGCGCGCACAGCATGCACCGAGTATCGCAGACAGCGCCATGCGCGGCCCAATCCACCACCACGAATCAACCACCCACAGTCAAGCGCCGACACTCAACCGGCCACGGTCAACCGAACACTGCGTCCCGTGCGAGCGCTGCCTGCTACCCAGTCCGTGAAGTGGCCTACTCCGTGAAATGAACTAACCCATGAAGTCGAACAGGCTGCGGTTCTGGTTTACGCTGCGCGCCTTGAACGCGGTCTCGATATGCGTCTGGCCCTGCTGCAGATTGGTGATGGCGGTTACCATGTCCGCGTCACGCACTTCCTTCAGTTCGGCGCGGAGTTGTAAGGTGAGCTTGCTGGAGTACTCAATGCCATCCAGCACCCGATTCAAGGCCCCGCCGTAGAAACCCGCCTGACGACTGAGATGGTCCGCCGCGCGCTTCACCAGGTTCAGTGAATCGGACAGATACTGCTGATAGTCGGCCGTCGTCTCCCAATTCGCTTCCGGTGTACTCAACGCGAATCGCAGCCGGTTCAGCGCGTACAGAATGTTGTTGTTGGTGGGCAGGTTCGGGTCACCCGCCTGGCGTTCATCAAAGATCTCCGTCGCCGACAGCGAGACCCGGAAGCTATATCCAGCCGGGTGCAACACCTCGCGATTCGAACTCACCGCGGAAAGATTGGGCGTCTCCTCCACCGCTGAATACCCATTGAACGGAGGCGCATTCATGAACTGCGGCAGGTTGTTGGAGGCATAGGACCATGGCGCCGAAGGCGTCGCCAGCAACTCGCCATCCGCATCCGTCACCGGCAGAACGGGATCACCGCTCAGATCAATCACCGGATACAGTGGCACGTTCTCGCGGTCTCCACTAAAGACATGGCGATTGGAAACCACCGTTCGGCTCAGCGCCACCATCTGTTCGTGCAGGTTCTTCACCTGATCGGACAGGATGATCCGCATTTCCCCCGTGGTGGTTCCAGTGGCGCCCTGCGTGGCCAGCGCCACGCCACGGTCCATCAGCACGATTCCTTGCTGCAGCACCTGCTCGGCGGTGCTGATCTCCGCGCGCTGCTCAGCCAAAATGCGCTGGAACTGCTCCATTTGCTCCAAGCCGGTCTGGATGCGGAAGAGGCTGCTCATCCGCTCCGGTGCGTCGGATGGCTTGGTGACGGCCAGGCCGGAATTGATCTGGTCATTGGCGCGTGACACCTTGCGTTGGGTGCGCGCGACGTCCACCAGAAACCGTTGTGTTTGTGCGTCAATTCCCCGAATCATCTCACCCTCTCCTTCTCTGGCTGCTCGCCTGTCGGGTGCGCGCTTGCGCCCCTCGCCCTTCCCAACCCCGGTCCTGGAAGGGTCAACAACTCCTCTAGCGCATGATGCTCAAGGTGGTGTCGGTCAATTCCATCAGCACACGCAGCATCTGCGAGTTCGCTTCAAACGCCCTCTGGTAGGCGATCAGGAAGGCCGCCTCCTCATCCAGATTCACCTTGCTCATCTCGTCGCGGAACAGCATCGACTGCACCGTGATCTGCTCCTGCACATCCAACACAATCAACGCATCGGCGGTATCACGACCCACCTTGCCCACGAACTGCGAGTACTCCTCCACAAACGACAGGTCGTTGGGATTTCGCGGGTCGCGCGCCGTCCCCATCCCCGCCAACTCCAGGGCTACCCCATTTACCGACGTAATCGTGACCGGCGTCAGCGCCGGGTCAACCCCTGGCGGATCGCCCCGCATTGGCGCCAGCATCTCCGGGGTCAGGTTCGGATTCACCTTCATCCCGCCCGCCGTGCCCTCCAGACCCACCTGGAAGATGAACAGCGGTTGCCCCTGCCGCAGCGTAGCCGGCTCCGTGGAGAAGTCGTAGTAGTAGCCCTGCTGCAGAATTGTGTTCGCGCCATTGCCCGTGGAGCTTGGATCCGCCACCAGGTCGCCGTTCGCAAAGTTGCCCGCCAGCGTGTCCAACCGCGCCATGTAGCCCGGCAGATCCGTATTGCGAACTTCCAACAGTGCCCCCAGCTTGCCCGACTTCAGCAGGTTGGTGATA